>JBAZGT010000004.1 GCA_041652735.1 Dehalococcoidales bacterium
TATGGACTACTACAACAACCGACGTATCAAGATAAAGTTAAAGGGCTTGCCACCTGCTATTCACAGACAACAAGCCCTTTTTGCCCTATAATAAAAGTGTCTAGCTTTTGGGGGTCACTTCATCTCCCCGCCCCACTTTACAGCTTAGGATTTAGAGTTTTTTATCCCTGAGTCTTGTACCGGTTCGGCTTGAGTTTCAGCGCGGCGTTGCGCCTGGCTTCCGTGGTGGGTTTGCCCGTCACCGGGTGTTTGAAGTGGAAGGGATAGATATAGCCGGAGGGGTACTCGGTGTCGAACTCCGCCCACTCATCCGGGGAAAGCCGGGCGGGCGGCGCGGCGGGGGCGTCTTTCGCAGAGCTTTCCGGCGGCCCCTGCGGCGTTTTGCCGGAGGTATAGGCGTAGTGCATCAGCAGGCGCAGCTTGAGTATCTTCCAGACGCCGTCTTCCTTGACATAGTCCATCTCGTAGATGACGGCCATGTAAGCGGGGTCCAGGGGAAGGGTGGGGCGCGATAGAATCGTGCCGTAGCCGTACCACCGGCCGCAGGCTTTTTTGCCGTTGGGCTCGACGGTAATCACCGGCGATACCTGCATCACCATGTGCAGGAACTCCGGCGGCACATCGCGGCCCGGGTGAAAGTATTTCCGGATGCCCGCCTGCCCCTTATAGGTGCCCTCGACAAAGGTGCCGGAGACCTCTTCGCTCCTGGAAAAGCAGTCGACGATTTCTTCGCCCATCCAGTGCTCCAGGTAATAGCCGTAAGCGCACTGTAATTTCTTGATGTCCTCGATGTCCCGCAGCGTTTGCAGCTGCTTGTCTCTGGCTTTGACCTTTCGCTTGAGCGACTTTACCTCTTTTTCCAGTGCTTCCAGTCTGGATTCCACCGTCATGGCGTGTCTCCTTTGCTCAAAATATTCTTTATGCCTTCACGGTAGGGCTTCCCGATAATGCCCCGGTCCGTGATAATGGCGGTAATGTACTGGTGGGGGGTAACATCGAAGGCGGGGTTGAAAGCGCTGACGCCCTCCGGCGCGGTGGGGATGTCCTGGAAGCGGGTCACTTCCTCCGGGCGCCGCTCCTCGATGGGGATTTCCCCGCCGGTTTTCAGGGCGGGGTCGATGGTGGAAACAGGGGCGGCGATGTAGAAGGGGACTTTGTTTTCGTGCGCCAGCACCGCCAGCGTGTAGGTGCCGATCTTGTTGGCGGTATCCCCGTTGGCGGCGATGCGGTCCGCGCCGGTGATAACGCAGTCTATTTTCCCCAGTCGCAGGAAATGCCCCGCCATGGAGTCCGTAATCAGCGTTACCGGCACGCCGGCTTTTTGCAGTTCCCAGGCGGTCAGCCGCGCCCCCTGGAGCAGCGGGCGGGTCTCGGTGGCGATTACATGCAGCTTTTTACCCTGTTTAACGGCAGTAGTGATGATGCCCAGCGCGGTGCCTTCCCCGCCGGTGGCCAGCGGGCCGGTATTGCAGTGCGTCAGGACCGTCCAGCCGTCTGGCAGCAGCCCCGCCCCGGCCAGACTTAAGCGCCGGGTGGCTTCCGCTTCCTCCCGGTGGATTTTCACCGCTTCATCGGTCAAAGCTTTCTTGAGCCGGGCGGCGCTTTTAGCGCTGGAGGCGGCATTTTTCATGCGTTCCAGGGCGAAGAAGAGATTGCGGGCGGTGGGACGGGTGGCGGCAATAGCGTTGATAACGCCCTGGAGTTTTTTCAGGAAAACATCTCTATCCGCGGCGTCTATTTTCAACGCCCCCAGGGCGACGGCGTAGCCGCCGGCAATGCCGATGGCCGGCGCGCCGCGTATTTTAAGCTCCATGATGGCGGCGGCCACGGCGCGGTAGCTCTCCAGCTCCAGGTAGATTTCCTCGCCGGGGAGACGGGTCTGGTCGAGGATTCTGAGCCGGTCGCCGAGCCAGGCTATCGGCTGATAAGCCGCGTTAGCGGGTTTCGCCCCGCCGTTTTTCCCACTGCTCACGTTTTAGCTCCATCAACAGGAAGTTGTGGCTGTTGCGCTTGAGATGGCCGCAGGGTGTAAAGCCGCATTTGGTAAAGCACGCTTGCGCCCGCGTATTCCAGTCCAGCGTCTTTAGGTAGAGCCGGCCCAGGCCGGTATTATCGAAAATATGGTCCACCATGGTGTTTATCGCGTCGGCGCCGTAGCCTTTATTCCAGTAATCGCGGTCGCCGATCATAATGCCTACCTGCGCCTCGCTTTTCTTTTCATTGATGTCATAGCAGGTGCAGTTGCCGATGTGCTTGCCGTCCGGGGTCTCTATGGCCAGGGGGAAGCGGTAATTGTCCTGCTGGTGCAGCACGGAGGCGTAGTCCAGCAGGTAGATGGAAAAGGACATGATGAGCACGGAGGCGGCATCCAGCTTGGCCAGCTCGGGGTCCGATTGCCAGAGGTAATCGTTGCGGACGTCCGATAGCTTCTTTTCGCGGAGCCTGATTTTGCCGCCGGTAATGACGCTGCCGCGCAAGGGTTTGAGACCGGCAAGGGTATCGTTTTTACGCTGTTTCATACACAGGAAAGGCAGATAGCGGGAAAAGCTAATTTTCCTCTTGTCCTTCGTCATCTTCTTCACCACGCTCCCATATAGGTTCGGTGAAGTAGTCAATATACTCTTCCATGGCCTGGGCGGCTACCTGCTTGATTCTTTCCCCGGCTTCCACGGCCATTTTCGCCAGCTCGGCCAGGTCTATTTTCACGCCGATCATGCCGGATAACACTTTAAGCACCGCCAACGCCGCCATGGGATTGGGCACGCGGCTGGCATAAACGGGCACCTCGCCCAGCAGGCAGATGCCGTCGATTTCCCTTTCTTTAGCCACCCCCAGCAGCAGCCCGTTCAGCCCGGCTATTTGCAGGTTGCTGGCGCGTTCCAGGTTATAGGCGCGCAAATCAGTGGACACGAGGTGGCTGGTGGCCACGCCCCAGACCTTGGGCGGCTCCGTATGGTGGATGCGGGTGATGGCCGCGGCGCAGGTGTAAATGCGCTCCACCCCGAACCGCTGCCCCACGTCCAGGATGCAGTGGGCAAGCTCGTAGCCCTTGGCGGCCGGCTGGTCGTCCCCGATGAACAGTATCAGGTCCTGGCCGCCGGGGGCGTTCTTCCAGTAGAAGAAGTCGCTCTGGGGAAAATTGGGTTCCTCCACGACGTTTTCCCGCACCAGCACGCCGATGGGGTCGAAGAAATAGGACGGCTCCAGGTAGCCCAGCTCTTTGAAGGGGAGCTTGGCTTTCAAATAGTTGGCGATAATCATGGCCACGTTGCCGATGCCGGGCCAGGCGGCCAGGAGGTTGGGCGCTTTAAGCTTGGGCCGGGCGGTGACTTTAATAATGTCACTCATAATATTTTACCTCAAATGGCTTTTTCTCGTTATATTTTTACCAATAAATTTCAATACTTGATGTGATTACTGCAGCCGGTGTCCCCCAGAGGTTATATATATGACTCGAGGGTAAATAATAATAATCAACTAGTGACCTCCACCAACTATCATTTCTAACGTAATTTATGTTGATATCGTTTAGTTCAACAGCCCGGTACTCTTCCCCTTTTTTTACATACGCAATAGTGTCATTCGGATTGGTGCAATCAACGTATACCAATCCAAAATCTGTAGTAAGGAAAGCGTTTAAGGCATGACCTATGGGTTCGCCTTGAAACCAGAGTTGAACCTCTGCTGCGCGAATCCCTGCTGATTCGGCACGATTATGAAGGTCTTTAGAGAATTGCGAACAATCGTAAAAACCCTCAATATATATATGATTTTCAGTCTGGTCCTGCATAAGGAAAAACTTCAACTGAGCCCAGGTAGGATTTGTTGCGTTTGGATTGTCAACTAACACAACATCTGAACAATCCATACTGGCAGATAACGTAATTCCCAGACCTCCTAAGGTGCTTTGGGCTATTGTCAGCTGCTGTTGCGTCGTTGTTAAGTTGTATTGTAATTGGATCAATTCCAATTGAGAGGTATGTAGGGAATCCTTCGTCGTGTTGAGTTCCAGTTTTAAAGAGTCAAGTTCCTGCAATGCAGGCTGAAGTTGTGCTTCCGCAAAGGCAAGTTTAGTTAACATAGTATCAAGCTGTGTTGTCTTTGAATCAAGTTGTGCTTGTGTTGATAAAAGTTGTGTTTGTGTTGAGGAAAGAGTATTTTGCACGGAGGTTAATTCAGTATTTAAAGAATCCCGGTCGTTATTGATAATAACGCAATATATAATGACTCCTATCAGACTTAGTCCCAATGCAGTTAAGATATAAGTCTTCATCTTCTTCTCCCTCTCGTTCTACCCTCACTTAATACTCACAAGTGGTATCTGCAGATAACCACTTGTTATCTCCCTCGATGGGAGAGGGCCGGGGATGCAAAATCCCTCTCCGTCTCCCCCGTATCAAGTACGGGGCAGGCTCTTTAAGAAAGGGAGACGATAACCTGTACTAATTGAATGACTTGTCCCTCTTTCCTAAAGAGGGAGTAAGGGAGATTTATTCCCTTTTCCCCTCTGGATTCCCGCCCCCCGATTGTCATACGGGGCACGGCTGCGCGGGAATGACGTTTTTAATTACCCCTTACTTGACACCGATAGCCCCTGGCAGTAGAAGGGCGGGGTCTGTAAAAAGCCGCTGACCCAGCGCGTCTCGCTGCCGATGGCGGCTATGTCTTTGAACAGCCGGTACACGTTGCCGGAGACCATGGTGTCCTTCACCCTCCCCACGATTTTACCTTTTTCTATTTTATAGCCGAGCAGCACATTGCCGCTGAAATCCCCGCCCAGCATATTGCCCTGCCCCGCCCCCAGGAGCTGCTCGATGACCAGCCCCTCTTTGATATCGCTCACCATATCGTCGAAGGTGGTTTTGCCCGGCGTTACCACCAGAGCGCTGGCCGATGGGGCGGGCAGACCGCCGCGATTCCGGCTGCCGTTGCCGGTGCTCTTTTTGCCGGCCAGGGCCGCCGTCTGCAAGTCATACAGGAAATTTTTGACCGTGCCCTTGTTTACCAGCGGGGTGCGCTGGCTGGCCACGCCCTCATCGTCACAGGGGCGGCTGCCGGGCCGGTAGGCGGCCAGCGGGTCGTCCGTGAGGCTGAATTTTTTGTCAAAGACCGCCTTACCCAGCTTGCCGCCAAGGGGGGAAGCGCCTTCAAAGACGACCTTGCCGTTAAAGGCGGATAAAAGGGGCAGTATCAGGGCGCCGGCCACGCCGTTGGACGTAAAGATTACCGGCAGCGTTTTAGTGGGCGATTTCGCCCGTTCTTTGGCCATGTCCAGCTGCCGGAGCACCAGGTCCGTCACTTTATGAGGGTCGGATAAGGGGTGGCAGGAGCTATCGCCCTCCCCCACGAAAAGCATGTCCGTATCATTGACCAGGTTGCCTTCTATTTCCAGGCTGAAAAAGCTTTTTTTATATTCCGCCCGGCCTCCCCGCGAGTTAATGAGGCGGACGGTGATAATGCCGCGGCTGACGCCGCCCTCGCACATAATGCCGGGCGTGTGGCCGGTAACGGCGTCCACCATCTCCTGGCCGAGCGCTACCATATCTTTAATGGCTACGGCTTCCACCGCTTTATCATAAATATCTATGGCCGGGTATTTTAGCGCGCCGGGCAGCTGGAATTTGGCTTCCGTCCCGAAAGCGGCGGTCTCCACCGCGTCTTTTACCAGCCGCTGCGCGTCACAGTCGCCGGTGGTGGTGGCGTAGCCGGTACTGCCGTCCTTGATAATGCGCAGGGCGAGGCTGGTGGACTGGCTGGTCTGGAGCTGTTTGAGGCGGTTGGACTCGAACTTGACCTGCGTCTCTTCCGAGGAGACCTGATAGACTTCCGCTTCCGCGGCGACTTTTTTTGCCCGGTCCAGGATTTGTTCCATGTTATTTACCTCCGACCAGGCAATGACGGATGCGGATATGCGGGCTGCCGTTGGATACCGGCAGGGGGCTTTGCCCGCCCTTGCCGCAGCCGCCGCCCTGGTTCATATCCAGATCGTTGCCGATGGCGTCAATATTTTTCAAAGTGTTGAAAACGTTACCGCTCAGCATGATGGGGCGGATAGCCTCGGCGATTTTACCGTTGCGTATCATGTAGGCCTCGCCGGCGGAGAAGGTAAACATCTCCATGCTGGTCATGCCGCCGTACCATTTGCGGGCGTAAATGCCCTCTTTAATGTCCGCTATCATATCGTTAAAGGAAACGTTCCCCGGCTCGATATAGGTATTGGTCATGCGCACGATAGGCGGGTAGCGGTAGTTGATGGCGCGCGCGTTGCCGCTGGGTTTTTCATTCATTTTGGCGGCGGTCTCCCGCGAATGCAGTCGGCCGGCAAGCTTTCCCTCCCGGATGAGGTAGGTCTTCACCGAGCGCACACCCTCGTCGTCATATTTATAGCTGCCCCGCAGCCCCGCCGGGTCCGACGCCGAGTCCACGATATTAAGGTCCTCCCCGCCGAACTGCTTGCCCAGCTTCATTACCTCGCGCAGCTTATCGTTCTCGTAAACGAAGTCTGACTCCGAGAGGTGCCCGAAGGCTTCATGCGCGAAAACACCCGCCAGGATGGGGTCCAGCACCACCGTGTATTCGCCGCCTTTGGCCTGCGGCGCGGAAAGCAGCGCCACGGCGTTCTGCGCAATCTCCTTGGCCTGCTCGTGGAGCCCCTGTATCGCCTTATAGTTCCCCAGGCTGCCTACGCTGATGCTCACCTGCTGTACTTCACCGTCTTTAGCGGCGATGGCCGCCAGGTGCAGGGTGACATCCACCCTTTCCTGGGTGATGAAGCTGCCTTCCGAGTTCAAAAAGATGACTTTCTTGCGGCTGTCCGCGTAGCCGATGCTGGAGGTCTGGATCTGGGGGATGCTCCAGATGATTTCATTATATTCGTCCAGCAGGCGTTTCTTGGCCGCCAGCGGGATGTCCACCGGGTTATCCGTAACGCCGCCGGGGACATTATCCACCGCCGGCTCTACCGGCGCCAGTTGGCTTTTACCGCTACCGGCGTACCGCGCCTGCTCTATCGCCAGGGCAACGCGGTCGGGCAGTTTGTCCATCTCGTTGAAGCTGGTGAAGCCCCACCCCCCCTTAACTAAAGCCCTCACGTTCCCCCCGGAGGCGGTGGCGCGGCCGATAGATTCTATCCCCTTGCCGCGGAAAGTGATGTGGCTGGTCTGGCTTTCCTCGAAGCGGGCTTCCAGGTAGTCAGCGTTACGCTTCTTTAGTTCCGGAGCGAGGTCTCCGGCGGCAGCATCAATATCCGGCATAATAAATATCCTTTATGGGAGTGCTTACAATTAGCAAGTTTAACGGACATAAGGGGGAAAGTCAATTGATGCGGCAGGCGCGGCCGCCCTCATTTCTTGACACTCCCACGCCTGTTAGCTTAGAATATATAAGGTATTATTCTTCTCAGGTGGAACCCCATCCGCCTCATTTTAAAGTAAACAGGTACGCAATCCGCACCGTCCAAACAAACAGAGAGGAGATACAACCGTGACCTACAGTACTTTACTCTTCACCAAGAAAGACGGCATCGGCACCGTTTCCCTCAACCGCCCGGACAAGCTCAATGCCCTCAACAGCACCGTTTACACCGAGCTATATGATGTTTTTGAGTCCATTGAGAACGACGACGAAGTCAGGGCGGTTATCCTGACCGGCTCCGGCGAAAAGGCCTTCGCCGCCGGTTCCGATGTCGCCGAAATGCAGAACATGGGACCTCTGGAAATCCAGAAATTCATGGCCACCATCCGCAAGGCGTCAGATTTTATCTACGCGCTGACCAAGCCCACCATCGCCGTCATTCACGGCTACGCCCTGGGCGGCGGCAACGAGCTGGCCATGTGCTGCGACCTGCGCATCTGCTCGGAAAAAGCGCGGTTCGGCCAGCCGGAAATAAACCTGGGGCTTATCCCCGGCGCCGGCGGCACGCAGCGCCTGACCCGTCTCATCGGCGCGGCCAAGGCCAAGGAAATGATTTACACGGGAGACATGATCGACGCCGCCACCGCCCTCAGCCTGGGGCTGGTCAATAAAGTGGTGCCGCCGGAAAAGCTGATGGAAGAAGGCATGGCCATAGCCGCCAAGCTGGCAAGCAAGAGCGGCCCGGTACTGGCGGCGGCCAAGATGGCTATTAACACCGGCGTGGACACGGACATGGGCTCCGGCCTGAGCATGGAAATCAAGTGCAATGCCGTGTGCTTTGCCACCCACGACCGCAAAGAAGGCATGGACGCTTTCCTGGAAAAGAGGAAAGCCGTATTCACGAATAAATAGTGTAAAATACCTCTCCCTCAATGGGAGAAGGCAGGCTTGCCCTGAGAGAAATCGAAGGGATGAGGGTGAAAAAATCCCCCTCACCTGAATCCTCTCCCTCCAGGGGCGGGGAAATCATGCGTTCAATAATTGGTAAAGCCAATAAGGAGGTTTTTCAATCATGGCTATCAAAAAAGTATTTGTTATCGGGGCGGGGCAAATGGGTAACGGCATCGCGCAGGTGACTGCCCAGGCCGGCTACGACGTTATCATGTCCGATATCAAGGACGAGTTCGTCAAGAAGGGCATGGACACCATCAGCAAGAGCCTTGATAGGGGAGTCAAGAAGGGCACGATGACGGAAGCGGATAAAGCCGCCATCATGGCGCGCATCAAGACCACCACGGATAACAAAGATGCCAAAGACGCCGACCTGGTTGTCGAAGCGGCGCCGGAAATAATGGATTTAAAGAAAAGCATTTTCAAGCAGCTCGATACAATTTGTAAGCCGGACGCCATCCTGGCTTCCAATACTTCCTCCCTTCCCATTAGCGAAATCGCTACCGCAGTAAAAAATCCCGCAAGGTTCATTGGTATTCACTTTATGAACCCGGTGCCGGTAATGAAGGGCGTCGAGGTTATCATAGGCAAGAAGACCTCCGATGCTACCCTGGCAGCCGCCAAAGAATACATCCAGAAAATCGGCAAAGAGTCATGTGAAGCCCAGGACCACGCCGGATTTATCGTTTCCCGCCTGGTAGATGCATTGATGAACGAAGCTTTCTGGTGCATTATGGACGGCAACAAGCCGGCAGAAATAGACAAAGCCATCAAGTTCTGCCTTAATCACCCGATGGGCCCGCTGGAGCTGTGCGATTTAGCCGGTGCCGATACGGTACTGCACGGGCTGGAAACCATGAACGAAGAGTTCGGCGAGCGGCTTAAGCCCGCCCCGATTTTGGAAGACATGGTCAAGGCCGGGAAACTCGGCCGCAAGACCGGCAAAGGCTTTTACGACTATACCCAGAAATAGCCCGGTAAAACTCTGGTGAATATGGGGAAAACTGTGGAGAAAGCGGTAAAATCCAAGGGCTGGGACTGGTCCAAGGTATCCGGGGAGCACTTTAGCCGGACCGCGGACGAGTTCCTGCCCGTGGCCTTGAGGTGGCGGGAGCTTGGCAAGAAGACCGTCCTCGACCTCGGCTGCGGGAGAGGGCGTCATTCCCTGTTCCTGGCGGAAATGGGATTTGACGTCACCGCCACGGATATCTCTCCACAGGGCATAACCCAGTTGAAAGAGGAAGCGGGGAAAAGGGGGCTGGACGGGAAAATCAAGACACTCGTGTGCGACATGCTGGAGCTTCCCTTCCCGGCTAAATCGTTCGACGCGGTGCTGGCTTTCCTCTCCATCACCCACACGGATTACGCCGGACTGCAAAAAGCGATAGCCCGGGTGGCCGATATGCTTACGCCGTCCGGCCGGTTCTACGTGACCTTCAACTCCAAAAGCTCCGATGCTTTCAACCACCCGTCCAATAAAAAGATAGACAGCTACACTATCATCAAGCAACACGGTTTGGAGAAAGATATTCCCCATACCTACCTGGAGCGCGATGATATTATCAGTCTCCTGGCGGGCTTTGAAATCCTGAAGATGCAACAAATCCAGGACTACTACGATACCCGTATCAGCACCCACTTCTTCGTGGAAGCGGAAAAGAAAAACTGAAGCTTAAGCAGCTTTAAAATATTTAAATCTATACAAAAAAAGGAAGGAATAAAATGGCTAACGATAAAGATGTTGTAATTGTTGCAGCAGCAAGAACCCCGTTTGGCAGATTCGGCGGCTCACTCGCCAATATTGATTACTATGAGCTCGGCGCTATCCCCATGCGCGAGGTAATTAAGAGGGCCGGTGTTAAACCGAATGTAGTCAATGAAGTATTTTGGGGCGTGGGCGATACTTCCGCCTGCCGCGATCCCTTTACCCCCGTGGCCGGCCGCCAGTCCCTTATTAAAGCCGGGCTCCCGCATGAGACCGTCTCCATCTCCTTCGATATGGCCTGCGTCTCCGCCATGCACGCCGTGAAACTGGCCGCCATGGAAATGGCTGCCGGAGAGATCGAGTGCGCTATCGCCGGCGGCGCCACCTCCTTCGGCCAATCCCCGATGGTAGTACGCGGCCTGCGTTTCAGCGGCCACCGCATGGGCAATGTCACGATGGAAGACCCGCTCCTGGCCCTCGGCTACAAAGATTTTAACCCCGTCTCCGTGGATACGGATAATGTTGCCGCGGAATACGGCTTCACCCGCCAGGACCTGGATATCTTCGCGGCGCGCAGCCACCAGAATTATGCCAAGGCGTGGGATGCCGGTAAATTCAAAGATGAAATGATTCCGATGACTTTCCCGCAGCCCAAGGGTGAGCCCAAGATGCTGGATATTGATGAACAGTATCGCGCCGGTACCACCGTGGAAGGCCTGGCCAAATTAAAGCCCATCTATAATACCAAGATGATCACCGCCGGTAACGCCCCCGGACTTAACGACGGCGCTACCGCTATCCTGCTGATGACCCGCAAGAGAGCGAATGAATTGGGCTTGAAAGTCCTGGCCCAGGTCATCGCCTCCACCTCCGTCGCCATCAATGCCAGCCGCATGCCGGAAGGCCCTGGCATTTCGATGATCAAGGCGCTCGAAAAAGCCAAGCTGACATGGAATGATATGAAGATCATGGAAATCAATGAAGCTTTTGCCGCGGTACCGCTTGTTTCGATGAAGGTTGCTGCTAAAGGCGATGATAAACTCTACAAATCCCTTTACGATAAGATGAACCCGCTGGGTAGCGCTATTGCCATTGGGCATCCTAACACTGCCACCGGCGCCCGCATCATCATGAACCTGATGTATGAACTGCGGCGCATGGGTGGCGGCTATGCCATGGGCTCTCTCTGCGGCGGCCTTGCCCAGGCTGATGCCTGTATCATTAAGGTGGACTAACGGTATCATTCCTCTCCCCTGGGGGGAGGGGGAAACTAAAAACGGAATAGATGTCATGGTGAGCGAAGCGTGGCAATCCCTGATTTGAACTAAACCGATGATAGGGATTGCCGCGGCCTTCGGCCTCGCAATGACAGGTAAGAATAAAAAAAGGAGTAATGCATGGACGTAAAAAGCTTTTCTCTGAAAGGTAAAGTTGCCCTGGTGCTCGGTGGGGCGGGGGACCTCGGCAGAGCCATCGCCGAGACATATTCTCTCGCCGGCGCGGATGTCATTATCAGCAGTCGCAAACAGGAGAACCTGGACAAGGTAGCCGCAGAAATCAAAGCCAAATCCGGGAACAAAATCGTAGGTATCGCCGGGCACCTCGCCAAACTGGACACCGTCAAAGTGCTGGTGGACACCATCATGAAAGACTACGGACGCATCGATGTCGTCGTCAACAGCTCCGGCTCCAGTTTCATGGTACCGCTCACGGACGTCGAGGAATGGCAGTGGGACAACGTGATGAACGTCAACATCAAGGGGCCCTTCTTCCTGTGCAAACAGGTTGCCCCCATCATGAAAGAGCAGGGCGGCGGCAGCATTATCAATATCTCGTCCTACATGGGTATCCGCACGGAGGAAACGCTGGGCGTCTACTGCATCAGTAAAGCGGCGGTGCTCCACATGACCCGCGTCATGGCCAAGGAATGGGGCAAATGGAATATCCGCGTCAACTCCATCGCCCCCGCCTGGGTACACAGCCGCCTCTCCGAGCCGTTCCTGCAATTATCCGGCGTCAATGACCGGATGCTGAGCCAGACGGTGCTCGGGCGCTTCGGCGAGCCGGATGACGTCGCCGCGTTAGCCCTTTTCCTGGCTTCCGATGCCGGGAAGAACCAGACGGCCGGCTGCTTCCCGCTCGATTACGGGATGCTGACCTAAAGATAATATAGTGAGCCCTTCCCAAACATGTTTTTCTGGAGAAGGCTTCAGCCCGAGGCCAGAATCTATCATGGGGGGCAGAATACAGTGGATATTGTTGATTGGATTCCAGTCCTCGGGTATACTCGGACTAGAACCTGGGCTGGAACGACGTTAACATAATAATTAGGAGGCTTGATATGGCACTTCCATTAGCAGGTAAAGTTGTCATGGTAACCGGTGCCCGGCAGGGGCTGGGCAAGTCCATTTCCCTGGGCATGGCGGAAAAAGGGGCCGACCTGGTAATCTGTGACCGCGTCACGGATGACGGCAAGCTCGATGAGACCGCCAAAGAAATAGAGGCCCTGGGCCGCAAAACGCTGACCATGGGCGGGGACATCACCATCGAAGATGACGTCAACGCCGTCGTCAACAAATCTCTGGAGAAGTTCGGCAAGATAGACGTGCTGGTGAATAACGCCGGCGTCACCTCCCAGGACTCCTTCGAGAAAATGACCTACCGCCGGTGGCGTCTGATTCTCTCCGTCAACCTGGACGGCACCTATCTTTGTTCCAAGGTAGTCCTGCCGCACATGCAGGAAAAGAAAAGCGGCATGATTATCAACGTCTCGTCCATTCTCGCCAAGGAAATCCGCATGAACATAGCCTACGGCGTCACCAAGGCCGCCGTGGAGCGCTTTACGCTGGGTCTGGCGCGCGAGATGCGGCGGGAAGAGGGCATCGCCGTTACCTGCATCCGGCCTTACTTCGTCAAGACCGAGGTGGTCATGGGCTTCATGGAAGGGCATGACACCAGCAACTTCGAGGAGCCGGAAATCTGGCAGAAATACCCGGCGCTGATTGCCGCCAGCAAAGCGGCGGATGTCACCGGTAAAATCTGGGATAAGGCCGCCCTGGAAGAAAAATTCGGCAAAGTATAGTCGGTTTTACCAACACAATACATATGGAACGCCCCGGCTTAAACAGGCTGGGGCGTTTTTATTTGGCGGGGGACAGGTCGATAAGGTGTGCAAGCTAAGCGATCAGCTTGCCTATCAGTATAAACCGGCATCACTTTATGGGAATATCAATAAATTGTTAATTTTGTGAATAGCGCCGCCGGTTGTGATACAATCCTTTTCAGAGGCGTTTCAGGAGAGGATGAAAGCTAAAATGCTTAAAAAGTTGTGTTTTGTATTCGCCGCGGCGCTGATAGCGGCGGTCTTGCCGGGGTGCGGCGGCGGGGGCGATAAAATACAGCCGCCGGATTACGCGGACAATATCACGGAAACGATGCTTAAGGCATTGAATAACAATGATTACCAGAGCTATTGCCAGGCTTTTACCAATGTCATGAAACAGGCCACCACGGAGGAGTATTTCAATACCAACCGGACTTTCACGCTGAATAAAATAGGCAGATATGAATCCAAGAAAGTGTCCAGCGTATCCGAGAACGGCACCACCGCTACCGTCGTTTATAGCGCCAAATTTGTCAATGAGCCCGATGACGCCACGGTGCACATCGTTTTCGATACATCCGGGGATAATGTGGCGGTGTCCGCTTTCTGGATAGTGTCACCCAAGCTGTTCGAGCACTAGCGGGGATACTAGTACTTCTTTTTGGCGGCGCGCATCGCCGTGATAAAAGCCCCCACCCCCAGCAGCGCGGCCACCAGCAGCAGCACCCACCACCAGCTATTGAGGAAACCCTTGTTCGTTCCCGTAACATCCGGCAGTCCGGCGTTCACCTTGGTCGGCGTTAACGGAGCTTCAAAGGAAATGGTGCGGGTCTTGGCGTTATTGGAAAAATTGCTTTCCACCACCAAGTTATCTGAGTTGGCGAGCACGGTAATTTCGTGGTCGCCGGCGATGACTGTCCAGGTAAAGTCCGCGGTGACGATGGAGTCCATCTCAATCTCCGGGATGTCCGTGTAGCCGGCTTCCACGCCGTCTACGTACAGGGTCATGCGGGGCGCGACCGCCTTGGCGATGCCCTGGTTTTCCACCTTGGCGGTAATCGTTACCTCGTCGCCGATTTTTACGTCCAGCGGCGACCAGGTGATAGAGCGGATAATCAGGTCCGGCACGATGGTATCGAAGGTGAAAATGTCCTGGTTATTATCTTCATCCAGCTCTTCAACGTCATCGAAATAGTCCACGATAATAAAAGCCGAATGCGCGCCGGAAGAAAGAATGGTGGAAAAGGAATACTCGGCGGTCTCACCCGGCAGTATCGGCGGCATGTCCTCGGTGAAAGCGGGCGTGTCCTCGAAGTAGTATTTCAGCTGGCTGCTGCCGGCGGTACCGGTGCCGGCGTTCTTGACCGTGATGATACAGTGTATCTCGTTGCTGGCCAGCTCGTTGTTTGTTTCCCAGAAAAAGTCCTGCACTACCAGGTCCGGGGTCAGTGTGGCGAACTTCATCTCTTTATCGTTATTGACTTCATCGGACTCGATAACGGTATTATCGATATCCGCGGTGATTTTAAAGGTATGCGTGCCGGCCTCGGTTACCCAATCGAGCGATACATCATATGACGCCCCGATGCCGATCGGCGGCAGCTCCGTGGAATCCACCAGCGCGCCGTCAACATACAGGGTTGCCAGCGAGGGCTGCGTGACGCTCTTGCCCTGGTTTTTAATGGTGGCGATCACACTCACGGTATCGCCGACGGCGACGTCCAGCGGGGAAACGCCGATATCCAGGACGGTGAGGTCCGGCGGCGGCAGGCTGACTACCTTGGTATTGTTGTCCTCGTCTATTTCCAGTATCTGGTTATTGGCGTCTGCCACGATGTCAATCCGGTGCGGGCCGGCGGTAGCCACCCAGGTAAAGTGCTCCGTAACCGTGCTGCCGGGGTCCATCGACCCGATGTAGGTGAAGCCGGTCATTTCGCCGTCGACATAATACGCCAGCCGGGAAGCGCCGGCGCGTATCGAGCCGAGGTTCTGCACGATAATATCGAAGGTAACGGTGATGCCGTCCCCTATATCCAGCGGCGACCATGTAACCGTCCCGACAGCCAGGTCCGGCATGAACGGGACGATGGTACTGGACTGCTCATTGTTTTTCTCATTGCTCTCGGTAACGACCTTGGTATAGTCGGCCACGGCTTTGAAAATATGCCGGCCGTTCTGGGCCTGCCATTCGAAGACGGTATCGGTGATGTCTCCGCCCTCCGTGACGTAAACCAGGTCAGAGCCAACCAGGGTATCATCGATGTAGAACCCGACATGATACAGGCTGGCCTTGCCGCCGCCCTGGTTTTTTACGGAGACGGTGAAAACGACCGT
The DNA here is from genome assembly GCA_041652735.1 of Dehalococcoidales bacterium. Lineage (NCBI taxonomy): Bacteria > Bacillati > Chloroflexota > Dehalococcoidia > Dehalococcoidales > Dehalococcoidales bacterium. Next base: position 15,447 of record JBAZGT010000004.1, read on the forward strand.
TTCATCAACCGCCGGGTTCACCGGCAGCCAGGTAATGCTGTCAATCACCAGGTCCGCCTGTATAACGGGAACGGTCTTGGTCAGCATGTTGTTGGCTTCGTGGCTTTCCAGCAAAGCGCTATCGGAATCGGCGGCGACCATCACGGTAATGGCGCCGTATTCCGCCGTCCAGTCAAAGGTGCCGGTAACTTCCTCGCCGGCGTCCAGCGGCGGTATGGAGAGCGAGCCGCGGTAGACCCCGCCGACATGGTAGGCCGCCCGCGATGCCCCGGCGCCGCCGTTGCCCTGGTTCTTGATGGTTACGGTAAAGTGCACCACATCGCCCACGCCGGCATCCTGCGGCGTCCAGGTAATGTCTTTCACAATCAGGTCCGGGGCTGAGGTGGCGATAAGGGCGCTGAGCTCATTATTGGTCTCATCGCTTTCCACCACTTTTAAGGAATAGTCGATAACCAGCTTGATGCTGTGGGTATCGGCCAGGGCCGTCCAGGTGAAGGTAAGATAGCTGGTGCCGCCGGCCGCTATGGCGTTAACCGATATCGATGATACATACACATCGTCGATAAAATAGCCCAGGTAACAGGAATCCGCCTTGCCGCCGCCCTGGTTTTTCACCGCCACGATGAAGGTAACCTGGTCGTTGCGGGAGGGGTTTTCCGGTGTCCAGGTAACGGACTGGACTACCAGGTCCGGGGGCAAAGTGGTGAAAGGAAAAGTCTGCTCGTTATTGGTCTCGTCGCTTTCGGCGACGTAATTATCTTTATCAACTACAATCCGGATGGTGTGCTGACCATCGGAAGCAATCCAGTTGATGGTACGCGTCAGCGTCTCACCGGGATTGATGATATCAATGGACTGGGAGCCCCGGGAAATGCCGTCCACGTAAAAGAACAAATCGGTCAGGCTGGACCTGGAGGTGCCCTGGTTTTTAATGATTACGGAGAAGGCTACATTATCGCCCTTGGACGGATTTTGCGGCGACCAGGAGACCGACTGTATGGTCAGGTCCGGGGCGAGTATGGAAAAGTTGAACATCCTGGTATTATTCGTTTCGTTGGTCTCGGCGATGGCTGCATTGTAGTCCGCTACCGCCCGGATAACATGGGAGCCTTTAACCGCCGTCCAGTTGAAAGATACCAACCCGACCGCGCCCGGACCGATGGCAATAATGTCCTTGACGTCCAGCAGGGTATCGTCGATAAAACAGCCGACGTAGTTAATCCCGACGCCGTCAGCGCCCTGGTTCTTCACGGCGATGGTGATAGTTACGGCATCGCCGATGGTGGGGTCCTGGGGGGAAATGGAGATATCCTGAACGGTAAGGTCGATGCTTGCAGCGGCAGATACCCCGGGCGCCAAGAGGCCGAAGCCGTTGATGCCCAGGATAACCGCCAGTAATAGGATAAACGTCCTGGCTAATAGCGTCTTAGCGGTCCGGGGATAAGCGGACAAATGCAGTATCCTCCAATTCAGGCATATCGATATATTTAATTGTAAGATTTACGCAGATAAGAACCAATAGCCAATTAGTAGCATTACCGCAAATGATTTAGTACTAAGGGTTAGTACTCACATCAGGATTGAAGGTACGGGAAAGAAGGATAGCGGATACATGGCGGAACGCCGGGTCCAAGTTGAAAGGACGCCCGTCCGGCGGTTACTCTTTAACGATTGCCCAGGCGGGGCAGTGATTGTTGGTCAGGCACAGGCCGCAGTCGGTGCACTTTTCGGGGTCGATAACGTAGGTGGTCTCGCCCTCACTGATAGCGCCCACGGGGCACTCGAAGGCACAGCCGCCGCACTTGACGCAGAACTCCAGTATTTTATAAGTCATCGGGAATCTCTCATTCTTTCTAAGGCAAGACCGCAGGTACCGGACGCTAGTAGGTGAACATGGCGCTGGCAATCTCGGCCAGTTTCATCACCAGGCCGGGGATAATGCCCAGCAGCAGGACGCCCAGGCAGCAGATGACCAGCGCCGCTTTGGGGGCGATGGAGGAGGGTACCTTTTCCATCGAGGCCGCCTCCCCGAACCACATCACCTTGACCACGCGCAGGTAGTAGTAAGCGGAGATAACGCTGTTGATTACGGCGATGATAACCAGCCAGAGCAGGCCGTTGCTTACCGCCTGGCTGAAGATGTAGAACTTGGCCATGAAACCGGCGGCCGGCGGTATGCCGATGAGCGATATCAGGCACAGGGTCAAAGCCAGCGCCAGCAAAGGCGCCCGCTTGCCCAGCCCGGCGAAGTCCGCTATCCGGTCGCTGCCCAGTTTGCCGGTAATGGTAATCACGGCGATAAACGCCCCCAGGTTGGTCAGGGTATAGCTGACCAGGAAGAAGAGCACGCCCTTCTGCGCCATCATTACCCCGCCTATGTGGCTGGATTCCAGCCCGGTGAACACACCGGCGGCGGCCAGCCCCACCATGATATAGCCGGCCTGGGCGATGCTGGAGTAACCCAGCATCCGCTTGATGTTGGTCTGCGGTATGGCCGCCACGTTGCCGATAATCATGCTTAGAGCCGCCAGCGCCGCGAAGGTATAGCCCCAGTCATGGGCGGTGACCACGTGCGCGCTGAAGCAGGTCAGGAAGATGCGCAGGATAATGGCGAACCCCGCTGCCTTGCTCCCCACGGAAAGGAAGGCGGTGATGGGGGTGGGAGCGCCCTCATAGACATCCGGCACCCACATCTGGAAGGGGGCGGCGGCAATTTTAAAGCTGAAGCCGGCTATCAGCAGGGCGATGCCCATAAAGAGCGCCGGGCTATGGGCCGGGCTGCCGGCGGCCTGGGCGGTGATGGACTGGACGATGGCTATGAGCTGCGTCTGCCCGGTCACGCCGAAGACCAGCGTCATACCGTAGAGCAGCACCGCCGAGGCGATAGCCCCCAGCAGCAGGTACTTTAAGGCCGACTCCGTGCCCTTGTTGTCTTTAAGAAAGCCGGCCAGGATATACAAGGGGATGCTGGCCAGCTCCAGCGCCATAAAGAGTGAAATAAGGTCGATGGCCGAAGCCATGAGCATCATGCCCAGGACGGAAATCAGGATAAGGGCGTAGTATTCGCCCTGGAAGCGTTCGAACTTGACGGCGTAATCCGTGGAAGCCAGGATAACCAGGAAGGCGCTGCCCAGGAAAAGCACCTGGAAAAATACGGCGAAGTTATCCGCCGCCAGCATGTTGTTGAAGAAGGCGGGGTTGTTATCGCCCCACATCTTGATGGAGAACACCCCGGCCACGATAAGCCCGGCCAGGCTGACCCAGCGCAGCGCGTAGCCGCGGACTTTCCGGCTCACAAACAGGTCGAGCAGGATTACCAGTACCGCGGTAACCGCCAGGGCTATCTCCGGTATGAACAGCGATAAATTCAAGTACGGTTCTCCTTATTTACCTTTAGTCAGCCGCCTATGGCGTGCGTGTCTTGCTTTGCCCTTCGACAAGCTCAGAGTGAGCGGTTTTAAAAATGCTGCTCAAACCGCTCGTAATGAACCTGTCGGACCATGAGGTTATTTTTAACATTCCATCCTTTTAGCCGCCAATCATCCCCGCGATGGGGGAAATGCCCAGCTTGAAAACGTCCGTCAGGACGGCCGGGTAAAGCCCCACCAGCATTATCACCGCCACCAGCACGAACAGGTAAACCTTTTCCAGCTTATCGGCGTCTTTAACGCCGTTGTACTCCGCCTTCACCGGGCCGTAGAATGCCTGCTGGAGCATCCAGAGGATGTAACCGGCCGTAAGCACTACGCCGATGATGGCCACTATCGTATAAACGTTAAGGTGCGCCACAGCCGTGCTGGTATAGCTCCCCAGGAAGGTAATAAACTCGGCGGCGAAGCCGCTGGTGGTGGGGAGGCCTAAAGACGCCAGCCCGGCGATAACGAACACGGCGGCGATAACGGGTGTCTGCCGCGCCAGGCCGCCAAGCTTACGCAAATCACGGACTTCCACGTTATGGATGACCAGCCCGGCCAGGGCAAAGAGCAGCCCGGTGATGATGCCGTGGCTGAACATCTGCAAAGCGGCGCCGGTCATGCTCACCTGTCCCAGGGCGAAGATGCCCAGCAAAACGTAGCCCATGTGGCTGATGCTGGAATAGGCGATAAGCCGCTTGATGTCCGTCTGCATCAGGGTGATGGCGGCGCCGTAGATAATGCCGATGAGCGCCAGCACGATGAGAACCTGGGCGTACTGCTGCGCCTGGTCGGGGAACATACTCACGCAGAGCCGGAGGATGCCGTAACCGCCCATCTTGATTAACACGCCGGCCAGCATTACGCTCACGGCGGTGGGGGCATCGGTATGGGCGTCCGGCAGCCAGGTATGCAGCGGGAACATCGGCAGCTTCACGGCGAACCCGATAAACAGCAGCCAGAAAATAGCCGCCGCCGGCATGGCGCTCTGCATCATGCCCAGACCCTGGCTGGCGATGTCAACCATGTTCAGGCTGTGGGTGGTGAAATAAACGCATAAAATACCCGTTAGCATCAAGGCGCTGCCGAACAGGGTGTATATCACGTACTTGGTGGCGCTGTAGCCCCGCCGCCCCGAGCCCCAAATGGAAATCAGGAAGTACATGGGGATGACCTCGATTTCCCACATGATGAAGAACAGCAACAAATCCAGAGAAACGAACACGCCGATAATGCTGGTTTCCAGCAGCAGCAGCCAGGCGAAGAACTCGCGCGGGCGCGCGTGGACTTTCCAGGAAATCAGCACCGCCAGGAAGCCGAGGAAGGTGGTAAGCAGCAATAAAGGCATGCTCAGGCCGTCCACGCCCAGGTGGTAGTAAGCGTTCAGCGGGGCAATCCAGAGGTACTTTTCCTCGAACTGCATAAGGCCGGCCGCGGACGCCGAGCGGTCGAAGACGATAAAGAGCACCAGCGCGATAATAAACGGGATGGCCGTGAAGACCAGCGCCAGCCGCTTGATGAGCTTCTCGTCGGCGTTCTTGTATAACGCGATAACCGCCGCGCCCAGCGCCGGCAGGAAGAGTATGACTGACAGCCAGTTAAAGTCCAATTACGCTTACCTCAAAATCCCTCGGTTTTTATTCCCCAGCTTCTTTTTTGCAACTCACTCCCTTTTCTTGCCCCCTCGCTGTCAACGGAGAGGGGGACAGGGGGAGAGGTCATGCTATCCCCATAGCAGCACACCAATGGCGATAGCCACCAGCCCGATGCCGATGAACAGCCCGTAAAGCTGCAGTTGCCCCGTCTGCGCGCGCCGGATGGTATTGCCGCCCCCGGTAATGATTGCCCCGGCGCCGTTCACCGCGCCGTCGATGCCTTTTTCGTCGAACAGTTTGAAGCCGGTAAAGAGGTTCTTCATCAGTACCAGCTTCACGATGATGTTTTCATAAAGCTCGTCAAAGAAATACTTGCGGTATACCAGTTTATACAGCGGGCCGAATATCCGGCCGATAGATTCCGCCGTAACCCACTTCTTGAGGTAGACCGCGTACGCCCCGAAGATGCCCAGCAGCGCCACGATTAATGAAATCAGCGGCAGCGGCACCCCGTTCACGGTATGGGTGAATACTTTAAAGAAATTCAGGAAGCCCGCGCCGGACTCCACCTCGTGCCCGAAGAAGGTGCTGAAATTGCCGCCCACGTTCCACCAGCCGGCGCAAACCGCCAGCGCCGCCAGGAAAACCAGCGGCCCCACCATGACCCACGGCGACTCGTGGGTGTGGGAGTAGTCGTGCCCTTCCTCTTTAGCCCCGCCCCGGTATTCCCCGTGGAAAGTCATGAAGATGGCGCGGAACATATAGAAAGCGGTCAGGAACACGGTAATCATCGCCAGCCAGAAAAGCACCGGCTGGCTGGTAAACGCCGTGGCGAGGATTTCGTCCTTGCTCCAGAACCCGGCCAGCGGCCAGATGCCCGCCAGACTCAGGGAACCGATGAGGAAGGTGGCGTAGGTCCAGGGCATGGTCTTACGCAGACCGCCCATCTGCCGCATATCGAAGGTGCCGGTGGCGTGGTTGACGCTGCCCGACCCCATAAACAGGAGCGCTTTAAAGAAGGCGTGGGTGAAGAGGTGGAACATGCCCACCGCCACCGCCGCTTTAGCGATAATTACCATCTCTTCCGCCGTGGTATGCAGGTGCCCGCCGCTGATTTCTGCGGATACCGCCATGCCGGCGGCCCCCAGCCCCAGCATCATGTAGCCTATCTGGCTGATGGTGGAGTAGGCCAGCACGCGCTTGATATCGTTGGCTACCAGTCCCATGGTAGCGGCAAAGATGGCCGTAAAACCGCCGATAACGGCCACGATGGTAATGGCGTCATGGGAGAATACAAAGAGCGGCATGGTGCGCGCCACCAGGAAGACGCCGGCGCAGACCATCGTGGCGGAATGGATAAGGGCGGAGACGGGGGTGGGGCCTTCCATGGCGTCCGGCAGCCAGACATGAAGCGGGAACTGGGCGCTTTTGCCCACCGCCCCGCCGAATAGCCCGATACAGGCCCAGGTTAAAGCGGAGCCGCCCAGCACGCCGGTCACGGCCAGCGTGTGCAGCTGTAAAATATCGAAGGTCTGTGTGTTGAAATACAGTATTAAAATACCCGCCAGGAAACCGAAATCCCCGATGCGGGTGACGATAAAGGCTTTCTTGGCGGCGTCCGCGGCCGACTTCTTGTGGAACCAGAAACCGATGAGGAGATAGGAGCAAAGCCCCACCATCTCCCAGAACACGAAGGTAAAGAGCAGGTTATCAGAGAGCACCAGCCCCAGCATGGAGAAGGTGAACAGGGACATGTAGGTGTAATAGCGGTAGTAGCCGGCCTCGTCATGTTGCATGTAGCCCAGCGAGTATATCTGCACCATCAAAGAGACCACGGATACCACCACCGCCATCACGGCGGCCAGCTGGTCCATGATGATGCCCACGTGGAAATGGAAATTGCCGATAGCCAGCCAACTTACGTCCGGCACGGCTATTTCATGGCTGTCCGCGGACATCACGGATCCCAGCGCCCACACGGAGAACACCGCCGAAAGGCCTATCGCCAGGATGGTGACATAGCCGTAAATCTTTGATTTACGGTCGATAAACGGCCTCAGCAACAGCCCGTTGATGATAAAGGCGAACAGCGGCAGCAGCATGATAAGCCAGATTAGCTGGTGTGGTATCATAGCTTCCTCAGAATGTCCTCGATAACGTGTTTTTTATCCTGCGGCACCAGGACGGCATAGTCCGCTATCTCCTGCCCGATGGGCAGGCCTTCACGCGGCATGATGCGGGTGGGAATGCCTTCGCCCTCGAAGCATTCTTTCCACATTTCCGCCACGGCCAGCGACTGCGCCTTTTTAACTTCTATCCACATATATGTAATTTAAGTAGCAACTGACAAGTAACAAGTATCAAGGGGGAATAGGGGGGCGGGTTGTTACTTGTTTCTTGTTACTTTCCCTCTACATTCCTACCACATGATTGCCCAGGAACCACGGCCAGACCACGATGCCCAGGATAATTTTCCACCAGGCCAGCTGGGCAAAGCCGATAGTAAATAGCCAACCCGCGAACCAGAAAGCCCCCGCGAAACTGCCGGCATTCTTCATCGTTTTCTTCCTCCTCCTGGTTATTCGCTACCATTTCATCAGGTTGATATCATTGGTATCTATGCCGGAAAAGTGGCGGAAGATGGCGAACACTATCGCCAGCCCCACTGCCACCTCGGCGGCGGCCACCACCATCACGAAGATGGCGAAGACCTGGCCGGTCAAAAGCTGCGGTACCACGTAGCTGGAAAACGCTACCAGGCTGATGTTGACCGCGTTCAGCATAATCTCGATGCACATCAGGATTATCACGGCGTTACGCCGCGTCAGCGCGCCGTAGAGCCCGATGCAGAACAGCACCGCGGACAGCACCAGATAATGCGTCAGTCCTATCGTCACGCTACTTCTCCCTCGTAATCACGATGGCGCCCAGAATCGCCGCCAGCAGCAGCACCGCGCCTATCTCCACGGGTAAAATAAAACCGTTCTCGCTGAAAAGCCGGGACGCTAAAGGAGCAACGGTCGGTGATACGGGGTCGGCCGATGATATATGCCAGGGGGCGTCGGTGACCACATAGACCAGGATGCCCAGCAGCGCCGCGGCCACCACGGCGGCCGGTATCTCCAGCTTGTTCACCGGGTTGCCTTTCTGGACGTCCCGCGTCATCATGATGGCCAGAATAATCAGCACGGAAATGGCGCCTACATAGACCAGTATCTGCACGGCCGCCAGGAAGTCCGCGCTCAGGGTGATGTAAATGCCCGCCACGGCGATAAAGCAGAGTATCAGCGCCAGCGCGGCGCGGAAGATGTTGCGGATGAACAGCACGCCCAGCGCCGCCGCCACCATGACCACCGCCATTATCCAGAAAGCCGAGGCCAGTCCCATTACTGCTTCTTTCTCTTTTCCGTTATTTTATCCACCAGCAAAGTCTGCTCCGGCAGTTTAGCCGCGATATCCGGGTGGAAGTAGCCGCTGGCCGGGCGTTCCGGAGATTCCGCCAGGGCGTCGTCCTCCTGTACCAGGTCGGCGCGGCGGTATTTAGCCCGCTCGAAGCTGAAGCCCATGAAAAGGGCGTCGTAGGGGCAGGCCTCCACGCACAGGCCGCACTGGATACAGTAGCCGGTGTCCACCCGGTATTTGGTTACATTATATTTATTTTCCGCCGTATTGGCGGCGGTTACAATCTCGATAGCGCCCTGGGGGCAGGCCTTGGCGCAGGTGGCGCAGCCGGTGCACCGCTCCCGGCTCCAGATAAGCTCGTTGCCGCGGGTGCGGCGGGAAATATTCAGCCGCTGCTCCGGGTACTGGCTCACGGTGGGGTGGCGGAAAAGGTGCCGGATGGTGACCGTCATCCCCTTGAAAATACCCAGGCCGAAACGCTCAAACTTGAACACGGCCCCACCCCAGTCTAAAGAATTTGGACCATATCAGTACCAGCACGCCCATCACGGCGAAGTTGATGAATATCAGGAACCATGGCAAAGCGTCCGGCCAGGCCAGCACCTGGATGGCGGTGACGAAGAGGTTGATGATGGCCAGCGGGAAAAGGAACTTCCAGGCGAAGGCCATCAGCTGGTCGATGCGGACGCGGGGCAAAGTGGTGCGCGTCCATATCATCAGGAAAAAGACGGCGAAGGTCTTTAAAATAAACCAGAGCCAGGGCGGCAGCCAGGGGCCGCGCCAGCCGCTCAGGAAAATGGTGGTAATCACGGCGGACATGGCAATAGCCTCCGCGTATTCCACCAGGTAGAACATGGCGAACTTCATGCCGGAATACTCGGTCATGTACCCGGCCACCAGCTCCTGGTCGGCCTCAAAAAGGTCGAAGGGACTGCGGTTGATTTCCGCGCAGGCGGCGGCGAAGAAAAGCAGGAAGCCCAGCGGCTGCATTAAAATGAAGGGAATATCCTGTTTGGCGATAATATCGCTGATGGTCAGCGAGCCGGCGAACAGCACCACGCCGACGATGGCCAGCACCATAGGTATCTCGTAGCTGACCACGGCGGCCACGTTGCGCATGGCGCCCAGCAGCGAGTACTTGTTGCCGGAGCCCCACCCCGCCATGAAAACCCCCACCGTGCCGATGGAACTGACCGCCACGATGTATAAAATGCCGATATTGAGGTCGGCCAGGACCGCGCCGTTCATAATGGGCAGCACGGCCAGAATCATCAGCACCGGGGCGAAAGCCACGATAGGCGCGACGAAATGCACTATCTTGTCCGCGGCGGTGGGGACGATGTTTTCCTTGAGCAGCACCTTGACGGCGTCCGCCACCGGCTGCAAAAGACCGAAAGGCCCGGTGCGGTTGGGGCCGAGGCGCGACTGCATTCTGCCCATGCCGCGGCGTTCCAGGTAAATGGCGCCCATGACCATGGTCAGCAAAAAGCCGATGATGGCCACGCTGTAGAAGAGCCAGTGCCACCAGTAGCCGCCCGGCCAGTCCGCGGCTACCGCCGCCGCCGGCAGGCTGTTATTGGCCAGAACGTCAATGACAGTCACTATCTATCAACTTCTCCCATGGTAATATCGATGCTGCCGAAAATCAGGATAAGGTCGGCCACTTTCCAGCCCTTGACCATTTCCCGCAAAGCGGTGAGGTTTATCAGGCTGGTGGGCCGCACGTGGCAGCGGTAGGGCGCTATAGAGTTGTCCGACACGAGGTAATAGCCCAGCTCGCCCTTGGGCGACTCTATATGGGCGTAGGCGTCGCCGGCGGGGGGGCGGATAAGGTGGGGCACGTCCGCTTTCACGGCGCCGCCGGGTATTTGCGGCACGGCCTGCTCCAGGATACGCAGGCTCTGGCGCATCTCTTCTATCCTAACGCGGTAGCGGTCATAGCAGTCACCGGCCTCACCGGTGGGGATATCGAACTGGAAGCGGTCGTAAATGGAATAGGGGTCGTCCTTGCGCACGTCCCGCTTAACGCCGCTGGCGCGGGCGACGGGGCCGCTGATGCCGCAGTTGACGGCTATTTCTTTAGCAAGGATGCCTACGCCCTTGGCGCGGGCCAGCAGGATTTCATTCTGCTTAAGCAGGACTTCGTATTCCTCCACCCATTTCTTGAGTCGACTGATAATTTTTTTCAGCGCGGGCAGGAACTCCGCCGGGATGTCCTGGCTGACCCCGCCGATACGCATATAGTTATAGGTCAGGCGCTGGCCGCTGACCATGTCAAATAAATCTATAATTTTTTCCCGCTCGCGGAAGGCGTACATGAAGGGCGTGTAGTAAGCCCCGGCATCGTTCAGCATGGACCCCACGGCGATGCAGTGATTGGCCAGTCTTTGCAGCTCCGCCATGATAACGCGGATGTACTCGGCGCGCTCCGGGACTTTAATGCCCGCCAGCTTTTCCACCGCCAGGCAGTAGCCCAGGTTGTTGCTCATCGGGGAAATATAGTCCAGGCGGTCGGTGAGGGGGATAAAGCCGGTGTAGGTGCGCTCCTCCGCCAGCTTTTCCACGCCGCGGTGCAGATAGCCGAAAACCGGCTCGATGTCCAGGACGACTTCCCCGTCCAGCGTGCAGCGCATACGGAAAACGCCGTGCGTGCTGGGATGCACCGGCCCGAAGTTTAAAACAAAAGGCTCGGTATGGAGCGTCAACTCTTCGGTAGTCGTCACCCGTTAAAGTCCTTCCGCAAAGGATGCCCCGGGAAACCGTCCCAGAGAAAGATGCGCTTTAGGTTGGGGTGTCCCTCGAACTTGATGCCGAAAAGGTCGAAAATCTCCCGCTCCTGGAAGTCCGCCCCCTGCCACAAAGCGGTTACGGAGGGCAGGGTGGGGTTCTCCCGGTCATAGCAGCGGGCTTTAATCATCACGGAGCGGTTGGATTCCAGCGAGGTAAGCTGGTAAACCATCTCGAAATAGCTGTAATAGTCCACGGCGGTAACGTAGTTAAAATAGTCGAACTTCAGCCCCTCGCCGGTCTTGAGGTATTCCATCACGGCAAAAAGCGACTCGTTTTTGACCAGCGCGCCGTTAGCCCCGACCTCTTCCGCCGCGCCGGGGAACTTGGCGTTCAACGCCGCCGCGATTTCTCTGGCCGCCAGGGATGCCGTCACGGTCGGTCTCCCTTTCCGCCGCCGGGCAACTTTAATTTGGGCATTTCAGGGAGGTCCGGGACGGACTTGGACCTGGCGATTTTTTCCTGTATCTTGCGGATGCCGTAAATCAGGGCTTCCGGGCGGGGCGGGCAGCCGGGGACATAAACGTCCACCGGGACAATCTTGTTATAGCCCGGCACCACGGCGTAAGACGAGCGGAAAATACCGCCGCTGATGCCGCAGGCGCCCATGGCGATAACCCACTTTGGCTCCGGCATCTGGTCATAGATGCGCCGCACACTGGGAGCCAGCTTCCAGGTAAGCGTGCCGGCGGTAATCATGAGGTCGGCCTGGCGCGGGGAAGCGCGCAGGATTTCCATGCCGAAGCGGGACAAATCAAAACGCGGCCCTTCCGCCGCGATGAACTCGAAGGCGCAGCAGGCGGGGAAGCATATGCCCGTCCAGAGGGAGGAGCGCTTGGCCCAGTTGAGCACCCAGTCCACGGTGGTAAGCAGGACGTTGCGTTTCAGGTCCTCGTCCAGCCATGCAGCGGGGTCGGGGATGGGCTCGCGGGCGCCGGACTTGAGCTTCTGGATGACCTGCCCCTCGTGGCTGTCCAGCTCGGAAGCGGTGTAGATGTAATCTTTATCGCTGCTTATTTCCATTCCAGCGCCTTCTTCTTCCAGGCATAAAGATAGCCGACCAGTATGATAAACACCAGGATGAGCACGGCGTAAAGGCTGAAGGCGCCCAGCTCCCGGAGCTGTACCGCCCAGGGATAAAGGAATACCACCAGCACGTCAAGGGCTAAAAAGATGAGGGCGAAGAAGTAGTAGCGGAAATTGAACTGTACCCAGGTCTTGCCGATGGTCTCCATGCCGCACTCGAAAACGGAGTTTTTGACGGCGTTGGGGTGGTTGGGGTTGATTTTAAGCAGGCGCAGGATTATGGGGATAACGACCATCGTCAGGGAGAAGAGGACAGCCACGATAGAGAATAAACCTATTAATCCGTAACTGGCTAACATGATGTTTTAAATACCCGGCGGCGTTGGCCGGGCCGGAGCATGCGCAATACTCAGAAAATCAGCTTTGAGACACTGGTAAAGCATACCATAAATTTTTGAGGTAAAGCAAGACGGCCGCCGGAGGTTATTTCCCGCCACGCTCTACCTTGAGCAAAGTGTCTATTTCATCCAGGTGCATGTTGCGGTGGCGGGCGCGGACTAACACCTAAGTCACTTAATGCGTGTCAATCTCCGCCTTCAGGGCAGGGGGCGAAGCCTCTATTTCAGCCCGTACTTTTTGGCGATTTTTTCCAGGCCGGGCATGCACTTATCCAGCAGGGCATCGTCCACGCAATAGACCAGCCGGAAATAGCCGGGCGCGCCGAAAGCCACCCCGGGCACGGTCAGCACATGGTGCTCCCGCTGCAGCTCGTGCACGAAAGCCACGTCGTCCGGGATGGGGGTGCGAGGGAAGATATAGAAAGCCCCCTGCGGCTTGTTGACGGTGTAACCCATGCGCACCAGGTTGTCATAAATAAAGTCGCGGCGGCGCTGGTATTCGCCGACATGGATGGAAACGCCCTGGATATTGGTCACCACGTTCTGCATGAAAGCCGGGGCATTGATGAAGCCCAGCACCCGCGTGCAGAACACGAAGCCGGTTATCATGTCGTCGTGGTGCTCACAGTCCGGGTGCAAAGCCACGTAGCCGATGCGCTCCCCGGCGATGGACAAATCTTTAGAGTGGGAGGTGCAGACGATGCTGTGCCGGTGGAAGTTCAGCGGCGAGGGATATTTCAGGCCGTCGTAGATAATTCTCTTGTACGGCTCGTCACTGACGATGAATATCTCCGTACCGAACTCGGCCTCTTTTTTACGCAATATGGCCGCCATCCGCGTCAACAGGTCGGCGCTGTAGACCACGCCGGTGGGGTTATTGGGGGAGTTGATCAGGATGGCTTTCGTCTTCGGGTTGATGCTTTTTTCCAGCACATCCAGCCGCGGCAGGAAATTCTCATCGGTGGGGAGGGGTTTAACGACGCCGTCATGGTTTTCCACATAGTTAAAGTAGTCCACGAACCACGGGATGAACACGATGACCTCATCACCGGGGTCGAGGATGGTCTTGAAAGCCACGTTAATGGCGCCCGCCGCTCCCACGGACATGATAACGTCCTTCTCCGTGAGTTTGAGGCCGGTCTCTTTGGCAAGCTGGGCGGCCACGGCGGCGCGGGTGGCGGGATAGCCGGCGTTCTCCATATAGCCGTGCATCCCCGGGAAGGGCTCGTTCGCCAGGCGCTTGAGCTCGCGGCGGAACTCCGGCGGCGGCTCCATGATGGGATTGCCCAGGGAAAGGTCATAGACGTTCTCGGCGCCGAACTCCTTCTTCATGGCGATGCCTTCTTCGAACATGCGCCTGATCCATGACCCCACCTTCATGCCCTTTTTGACTCTAGCCGATACGGACACCTTCGATTTCCTTTCTGCCCGCCGCGAACGCCTTGAGGTTTATCTCGCGGATATTGTCCGCCATGCGCCGGCTGATGCTTTCCTGCCAGACGGCGATATCCAGCGGCGCGAAAACGGAAAAACAGCCGAGCATGAAGATGTTCAGCGTGCGGACATTGCCCAGAGCTTTCACTTTCCGGTTGCCGTCGATAAAATAAATCTTGTCCGTGCGCCGTTTTAACGCGGCGGCGATATCATCGTTGGAGGGGTACTTGACCTGCCCCAGCCCCACCGAAAGCGGCGGCTGCTCGTAATCGTTGATTATCACGATAGCGCCCGGCGCCAGATAATGGCTCCAGCGGGCGGCTTCCAGCTTTTCAAAGGCGAGCAGCAGGTCGGCCGTGCCTTCCTTTATCAGCGGCGAGTTCACTTTTTCCGCCAGGCGCACGTGGCTGACCACGCTGCCGCCGCGCTGCGCCATGCCCAGCGTGTCCGTCTTTTTCACGTCGAATCCGGCGGCTAAAGCCGTTTCCCCGATGATGTCGGAAGCCAGGACGACGCCCTGTCCCCCCACCCCGGTGATTAGTAAATCCATCTTTTTCACTTTAGTTTCTCCGCTCATGGTGAGCCTGTCGAACCATGAGGCTTTTCTAAGCTCACCCTTCGACAAGCTCAGGGTGAGCGGAATCATTGTCTTTTCCCCTTTTCGTTCCCGTGAAAACGGGAATCCAGACCTCACCCCCTTTAATTCCCCCTCTCCGTCGACGGAGAGGGGGTTAGGAGGAGAGGTAACTAAATTCCTATCGCCTTCTGCGGGCAGAGTTGCTGGCAGATGCCGCAGGCGTCACCGGCGCAGAGGGACGGCTCGATAAATACCTTGCCGTCCACGGTCTGGATGGCGCCGCAGCCCAGCTTGAGGCAGTAGCCGCACTGCACGCACTTTTCCGCGTCCACTTTCCGGGGATTGGCGCGCTTTTTCACCTGCATGGCGCAGGCGCCCCGCACGATAATGACGGACAGCACCGGCTGCGCCAGCGAGTCCCGCAAAGCGTCCCTTAAAGCCTTAACGTCGAAGGCGTTGACCACTTTTAAATCTTTCACGCCGATGCCCCGGCACAAGCTCTCGATATCCACGGCGTTGGTCGGCTCTCCCTGGGCGGAGATGCCGGTGCCGGGGTGCTCCTGGTGGCCGGTCATGGCAGTGGTGTGGTTGTCCAGTATCAAAATGGTGAAATGCCCGTCATTATAAACGGCGTCCACCAGCCCGGTAATGCCGGAATGCATAAAGGTGGAGTCGCCGATAACCGCCACCACCTTGCTCTTCACGCCGGCTTTTTCCATGCCCATCGCCTGCCCGATGCCCGCGCCCATGCAGGCGGTCGTGTCCAGGACGTTGAGGGGCGGGTAAGCGCCCAGCGTGTAGCAGCCGATGTCCCCGGTGATTATCAGCTTGGGCTCGGCGGGTCCTTTAGCTTCCAGCAGCTTATTGCGCTGCCCCAGGGTATTCAAAGTAAAGTAAATGCCGGTGTGGGGGCAGCCGGGACAGAGCAGGGGCGGGCGGCGGGGCAGTCCGTCAGCGGGGGACAGGATATCCGGTTTTTCCGTTTCCGGCAGCAGTCCGGCGCCGATGCCGCTTTCCGTGACGATGCGCGTGTTCAGCTCGCCCACCAGCGGGATAAACTCCTTGCCGGTTACCGGAATGCCCATCGACTTTATATTGTCCTGCAAAAACGGGTCCAGCTCCTCGATGACGATCAGCCGGTCAACGCTGGCCGCGAACTCTTTTATCATTTTTTCCGGCAGCGGCCAGGTCATGCCCAGCTTGAGGAAGGAGGCCTTGGGAAAGACCTCGCGGGCGTACTGGTAAGCAACGCCGCTGGTCACGATGCCCAGTTTCCGCCCGTTGCGGATTATTTTGTTCATGGGGAAGGTTTCTGCGTATTCCTTCAGCCTTAACAGGCGTTTTTCGATAAATGCGTGGCGGGGTAAAGCGTTGACCGGCAGCATCACGTATTTCTGTACGTTGAAGTGAAAGGCCGGACTGGCGTTTTTCACCGTCCGAACGCCCTTTGCGTCCACCACCGACTTCGAGTGCGCGATGCGGGTGGTGGTGCGGAAAAGGACGGGCGTATCGAACTCCTCACTGATATCGAAGGCGTAGCCCATGAGGTCGTAAACGTCCTGGCTGTCGCCCGGCTCCAGCATCGGCACCTTGGCCAGGCGGGCATAATGACGGTTGTCCTGCTCGTTCTGGGAGCTGTGTATCTGGGGGTCGTCGGCGCAGACTACCACCAGCCCCCCGATGATGCCCGTCATGGAGGCCGCCATAAAGGGGTCGCTGGCTACGTTCAGCCCCACGTGCTTCATGGAGACCATGGCGCGCACCCCGGTGTAAGCCGCCCCCATCCCCACCTCCATGGCTACCTTCTCGTTGGTGGACCACTCGGCGTAGATATCCTTGAAGCGGGAGAGGTTTTCCATTATCTCCGTGCTGGGCGTGCCGGGGTAGGCGGCCGCCAGTTGAATGCCGGCGTGGTAAGCGCCGAGGGCCAGGGCTTCATTACCGGAAAGCAGTTGCAAAGTCTTTGGTGTATTCATAAACGCATTTCACTAATGTTTTTAGTATATTATATCAGAAAGCGTAGAAAATATGCAATATAGTGCGCATCAAGACATATGTGAAATAGTTCACACTTTTAAATTTTACCATAGATACGAGGCCAGCTACAACGTCGCGCGGGGCTAATATGCCGCCGCTCATGGGGAAAAGGATTATGTGCCACAGTTGACATCTTTTATCCGGCATGTTATATTGCTAACTGAAAACCATTTTCAATTAGCAGGCTGAAATGTACTACACGCAGAAGAAAATAGAAAGCACTTTAAGGCAGCGCGGCTACAAGATAACGCCGCAGCGCCGCTCCGTTATTTCCGTGATTCTTAACGCGAGGGAGCACCTCACGCCCACGGCCATTCATGAAAAAGTCCACCGCGAGCACCCCTCGGTGGGGCTGGTGACCATTTACCGCACCCTGGAGATGCTGGCGGAGCTGGGGCTTATCTGTGAAACGCACGCCGGGGGTAGCTGCCGCAGCTATCTGATACGCCGCCCCGCCGGGCACCACCACCACCTGATTTGCTCGGACTGCGGCCGGGTCATAGACTTTACGGACTGCGGCCTAGGCGAGCTGGAGCGCCGGCTCAGCGCGGAGACCAGTTTCAAAATTAACGGCCATCTGCTAGAGTTCCTGGGACAGTGCCGGGAGTGCAGCCTGACCGCCGGCGCCGCCAAATAATTACCAAGACAAGAGAAAGGGATGAAGGGCAGCCTTCACACGGTAGCATCATGAACGTTCGGGGACATGGCATTTTTCACCAAAAGGGCCAGAATAGTAGCAAGATATGGGGCAGATTCGCGTTGTTTTTCGTACTCATTGTACTACTCCCTTTTACCACGCTGGCCTGTCAGCCGGGCGCCGGAACAAGTAACAGCGGCAAGAAATCTATCGTCGTTACCTATTCCGTCCTCGGCTCCATAGTTAAAGACCTGGTCGGTGATCAGGCCGATGTAACAGTCTCCATTCCCAACGGACTGGACCCGCATGAATGGGAGCCGTCCGCGAAAGACATCGAGGCAATCAACAAAGCCGACCTGGTGGTGGAAAACGGGATGGAGCTGGAGGGCGGCATGGAAAAGACGCTTCAAACCGCCAGGGACAACGGAGTCAGGTTTTTTACTGTGTCCAATCACATTACGGTGCGTCATGTCGGGACCGGAGAAGGAATTCCTTCCGGCGACCCCGACCAGGCAGTTGGCGCCGCTGACCCTCACATCTGGATGGACCCTTTAACCATGAAAAGTGTCGTCCAGGCGCTCGCTCCTGTGCTGACTCAAGAACTCAATCTGGATGTAACCGACCGGGCGGTGGAATTGGCAAGCCAGCTGGACAGCCTTAACGCCGAAGTGGCGCAGACGGTGGCCCAGGTACCCTTAAGCGAACGCAAACTCGTCACCGGACACGAGTCCATGGGATACTTTGCGCAGCGCTACGATTTCCAGCTTATCGGGGTAATCGTTCCCAGCCTATCTTCACAGGCGGAAGTATCAGCGGCAGACCTGGCGGCGCTAAAGACAGTCATCCGGGATAACCAGGTAAAGGCGATATTTACCGAGCTTGGCACATCGCCGGTCGTCGCCAAAGCCATCGGGGATGAAACGGGGATTAAGGTGATAGAGCTTACAACGCATGCGCTGCCGTCTGATGGTTCTTATTTTACATTCATGCGTGACCTCGCAGCGACCATCGTTAATGCATTAAAATAGAAATAGTCATGTTTTTAATAACGCCATTTTCCACCAATGCTTTCATGCTCCAGGCCCTTATCGCCGGAATTCTGGTTTCCATCGCCTGCGCGGTTGCCGGGACTTTCGTTATTTTACGCGGTCTGGCTTTTATCGGGGACGCGCTGGCGCACGGTGTATTGCCCGGCATCGCTTTAGCGATACTGTTAGGTTTCCCCGGTATCATCGGCGCGGCGATTGGCTCTGTGTTCATGATAGGCGGCATCACGCTGATTACGCAGAAGTCACGGCTGTCCTCTGATACGGCCATCGGGCTTTTATTTGTCGGGATGCTAGCGCTCGGCGTATTGATTGTTTCCCGCTCCAACTCATTCAGCGGCGACCTTACACGTATACTGTTTGGCGAGATTCTGGGTATCAGCAAGTCATCAATAGTTATTCAGTTTATCGCGACGATTGTTATCGCGGCGGTTGCTATCATCTGCGCCCGGCCTTTCCTGTTGCTGAGCTTTGACCCGGAACAGGCGGAGGTGGCCGGTTTTCCGGTGCGTCTTTATCACAACATCATGCTCTTCATGGTCGCGGCGACGGTAATCGTCTCTTTCCAGACGGTGGGCACGCTGCTCGTTTTCGGTTTGCTCATCGCCCCGGCCGGCGCCGGCGCCCTCTTGGCGCGGCGTATTGAAGTAATGATGGCCTGGGCCGCACTCTTCGGGGCATTATCAATGTATTCCGGCTTACTGATAAGCTATTATTTCAACCTGGCAGCCGGCGCTTCTATCATCATGGTGGCCATAATCATATTTTTTATCGTGTTTATTATAAAGAACATGGGCAGTCGGCGGGCCGTTATGCCGCAGGAGAAAGCCCATGACTAGCCGGGAAAAGATAGCGGCCGCACCGGCTCCTGCCGGGAATCTCCCGATGCAGGCGGAAAAACTGGATATAGGCTATTCCGGCGATGTGGTGGTGGCCGATATTAATTTTGGATTGAAACCCGGCGAAGCGCTCGGTCTCATCGGTACTAACGGCTGCGGTAAATCAACCCTCCTAAAAACAATAGTTGGACTGCTGCCGATGCTGGCGGGCCGGCTATCAGTCTTCGGTATGCCCCCCGGCGGCAATCACTCCCGGATTGCCTATCTCGGGCAGTTCCATTCTTCCGGGTTCGTCCTGCCGATACGGGCCATTGATGTCGTGCGCATGGGGCGCTTCCCTCTCCACGGATTATGGAGACGTATGAACCAGCAGGACGAAGAAATTGTGCTTGCGGCCATGCAGACCATGGGCGTCGCAAAACTGGCCGAATATCCGTTACGTTCACTTTCCGGCGGCCAGCAGCAGCGGGTCTATCTCGCCCAGGTACTGGCGCATCGGGCTGACCTCCTGGTCCTTGATGAGCCGGCCACGGGATTGGATGCCGGAGGAAAAGAGCTTTATTTAAGGGCAATTAGAGGAGAACTGCTCCGCGGGGCCGCCGTCGTCATGGCGACCCATGATATTCAAGAAGAAGCGGCGCTTTGCCGGCAGGTAATGCTGATGGCGCGGAAGGTGGTAGCTATAGGCACGCCGCAAGACGTACTGACGCCGGATGCCCTGCTGAAAACTTTCGGCATCGTAGTTACCGGGGATAAACGACTGCAGGTGATTGAAACCCATCACGGTCACGGCGGCTCCGAGCCGCCCGCTACAAAGTAAGAGTAAACGGACTTTTAGCGTAAATCTCTATCCATACGTACCCCGGAGAAAACTTTCCATCAGGCACGCTAACCATTGTGAAAATGCCCCCGGTCTCTTATACTCTATACTGAATGGGGACATTATGATGGATTCCACCCGGGATAAAGCCATAACCCAAACCGGCATCTTCAAAGTAAATGCCTTCGTGGCGGAGGGGTGTAAAGGCAATCCCGCCGGGGTATGCCTGTTGCCGCGGGCGCGGGAGGACGATTATTATATTAAAGTTGCCGTCAAAATGGCCGCTGCCGAGACGGCTTTTATTTATGAAGAAAATGATATTTACCGCCTGAGGTGGTTTACCCTCTCCGGCCGCGAGGTCGCCCTGTGCGGTCACGCCACTCTGGCCGCCGCCGGCATTTTGTGGGACAAGGGGTATGTTAGCCCGGAGAAAACAATCCGTTTTACCACCAAGAGCGGTATTTTAAAGGCGGCGCGGGACGGCGACTATATTACTTTGGACTTTCCCCGCCCTGAAATCACGGAAATAAAGAACCGGGAACAAGACATTAAGCAGGCTACGGGGCTTGCCCCGCTTTTTATCGGCCAGACCGCCTTTGATTACCTGGTGGTGGTCGGTTCGGAAGCCGCCGTAAAAGCCTATAAGCCGGATTTTGAGCAATTGAAGAAGCTGGACGGACGCGGTATCAGCATCACCGCCCGGGCCGCCGGCAGGGACTACGACTTTGTTTCCCGCTTCTTCGCGCCGTCTATCGGCATTAATGAAGACCCGGTAACCGGCTCCGCCCATTGCGCGCTGGCGGTTTACTGGGGCGGGGTATTGCGCAAATCAGGCATGCTGGGCTACCAGACATCACGGGAGGGGGGGATGGTCAGGGTTGACCTGCTTAAGGACAGGGTGCTGCTCGGCGGCAGAACTAAAGAGACTGCTATCCCGGCGGCGATGCGCCAATTGATTCTTTCCTGGTAGCGCCGCCGGATGCTTTAATGGGGGAAACTTATGTGGACGCGGGAGAGCCTGGGGCAACTCGTTAAGGAAAAGCTGTCGCGCTACCTGCTGGTGGTCGTCTCCAACCGCGAGCCGTACGTGCATACCCTGGCGGGCGATAAGATAACCTGGCATCAGCCCGTGGGCGGCCTCACCGAGGCGCTGGACCCCGTGCTGCGCTCTTCCGGCGGCACCTGGGTCGCCCAGGGCAGCGGGGACGCCGACCGCAAGGTGGTAGATGCCGCCGACCGCGTGGCCGTGCCGCCGGACCGGCCGGAATACACCCTGCGCCGGGTGTGGCTGACCCAGGAGGAAGTCAACGGCTACTACCTGGGCTTTGCCAACGAGGGGCTCTGGCCTTTATGCCACACCACCTCCGTGCCGCCGGTCTTCCGGGACGGCGACTGGCTCACCTATAAGAAAGTTAACCGGATTTTCGCCGATGCGGTCGCGCAGGAGATAGGCGGCCGGCGCGCTTTGGTGCTGGTGCAGGACTATCATTTCGCCCTGCTGGCCAGCTATATCCGGGCGCAAAACCCGGGGCTGACCATCGGCCAGTTCTGGCACATCCCTTGGCCTTCTTTTAAAGTGCTGCGCACCTGCCCCTGGTACGGGGAAATACTGGCGGGGCTGCTGGGCAACGATTTGCTCGGTTTCCACACGCCGTCTTACTGCCGTAATTTTAAAGAGTCGGTGGAGGATGCCGCGGTGAACGGCGCCACCGCGGTGGAAGCTTTCCCCATCAGCGTGGACTTCCGGAAAATTTCCGGCGATGCCGCCGCTCCCGAAGTAGAGCGGGAGATGGACAGCCTGCGTCGCGAGTTCAACCTGGAAGGCAAGTACGTCGGCATCGGCATGGACAGATTGGACTATACCAAGGGTATTCCGGAGCGACTCCAGGCGCTGGACAGGTTTCTGGAAGATAATTCCCGCTACCTCGGCCGGGTGGTCTTTATCCAGGCCGGTATGCCCAGCCGCACGCAGGTGGGGATTTACGAACAGTTGGACCGCCGCGTGGACGAACTTATCCGCGGCCTCAACCAGAAATACGGCACCGCTTCCTGGCAGCCGGTAATTCCTCTAATGCGGCAGCTTACGCCGGTCACCCTGAACGCTTTGCGGCGTCTGGCCCATTTCTGCGTGGTCAGCTCCCTGCATGACGGCATGAACCTGGTAGCCAAGGAATACGTTGCCGCCCGGACGGATGACGACGGCGTTTTGATATTGAGCAAGTTCACCGGCGCCGCCGAGGAGCTGGCGGAGGCCGTTTTCATCGACCCCCGCGTCATCGGGGAGTTTGCCGGTAAAATCAAAGAAGCCATCGAGATGCCGGAGGAGGAGCGGCGGCGCCGCATGTCCGCCCTGCGCCGGACGGTGGCGGAAAACAATATCTACAAGTGGGGAGCCTCCATGCTCTCCCGGCTGGCGGCCATCGCGGAGGAAAAATGAAACACCTTTTCAAAAAATGGGCTAACTTCGCGGCGGACCGCCGCGCGGCGTCTCATTTGCTGCTGCTGGCGGACTATGACGGCACCCTCACGCCGATAGTCGGAAAACCGGCGGATGCCGTCCTCTCCTCCAGCGTGAAAGACAAGCTGCAAACGCTGGCGGCCAGGTCGGACGTAAGCCTGGGGGTCATCAGCGGGCGGGAGCTGGCGGAAATAGCGTCGCTGGTGGGCATCAAGGGCATTTATTACGCCGGCAACCACGGGCTGGAAATGGAGGGGCCGGGGCTGGAATATACCGGCCCGGCCAAGTCCATCTTCATCGGGGTGGCCATGGCGGAGATGGCGGCAAAGATAGCCGCGGCCCTGGCGGATGTCCCCGGCATTATCATCCAGGACAAGGGCTTGAGCCTGAGCGTCCATTACCGGCTGGCGCCGGAAAGTGAAGAAGCGCGCATTGCTGGGGTAGTGCGGCAGGTGGCCGAGGGGTGGGTCAAGTCCCGGAAAATACAAATCTTCGGCATGAAAAAAGTCTGGGAAATCCGCCCGCTGCTGGACTGGGACAAAGGCAAAGCCGTGCAGTCCATCCAGAGTGAGATAATCAGGAAGCTAAAACCCGACCGCCTGCTGACCGTCTTTTTAGGCGATGACACCACCGATGAGGACGCTTTCAAGGTGCTCCGCCGCCCCTCCGGCTGGAGCGTTTTTGTGGGGGAGGGGGATAAAACTTCCGCCGCCGCATATTACCTGGTCTCACCCGCCGAGGTGGAAGAGTTCCTGTCCCGCCTTATTGAAATGAAGCTGTAGTCCGGCGGTAGTCCCGCTTACGGCTGTTCCCGCACCTGCCGCCGCCGCGGCCGCACCGTTTCCCCGCTTTTAACCTCGCTAAGGGGCAGCTCTTTGGCGGTGACGCCGGCGTAGATGATGCAGTTGCGCCCGATGGTAAAGTCGGCGGGGACAGTCGCCCCCTTGCCGATGATGGTCAGCCCGCTGTTCAGGATGGCGGGATGCAGACGGTTGGCACGGTAATCGTTCCCGGCGCCGATATGGCAGTCCGGCTCGATGGTAACCAGTTTGTCCAGTATGGCATGGTCGATGATGCTGTTCCGACCGATAACCGTGCCGTCCATGACGATGGAATCCTTGACGATGGCTCCCTCCGCCACCTGCACCCCCGGTGAAATGATGGAGTGCTCCACCCGCCCTTCAATCTTGCAACTGCTGGACAGCAGGCAATTGGTGACCACGGCGCCGTCCCCGATTTTGCTCGGCGGGCCTTCCGTGGCCCGGGTGTATATCGTCCAGTCTTTGTCCGCCAGGAAGGACTGAGAGATGGACATGATTTCCATGTTGGCCTGCCAGTAGCTTTCCAGCGTCCCTATGTCCCGCCAGTAGCCGTCGAATTGGAAGGCGAATATCCGGTTTTTAGCCACCAGCCGCGGCAGTACGTCCCGCCCGAAGTCATTACCCGTCCGCATATCCAGGCAATCGCGGAGGGTCTTGGTACTAAACAGGTAAACGCCCATGGAGACCAGGTTGCTATTCGGTTTTTTTACCTTTTCCTGGAAATGGGTGACCTGTGATTTCTCGTCGAGGCTGACCGTCCCGAAGCGGTGCAGCTCGTCGTCGGGCATGGGGGTAACGGCCAGGGTAACGTCCGCACCGTTTTGCCGGTGGAAATCCAGCATGGCGGCGTAGTCCATCTTGTAAACGTGGTCGCCGCTGAGAATCAGCACCTCGTCCATGTCTTCTTTTTCCATGCGGTCCAGGTTCTGGAAAACGGCGTCGGCGGTGCCTTTGTACCAGTCGCGGCCTTCTTCGCGGGCGAGATAAGGCTGGAGCAGCCGGATATTGCGGTCCGGGGCGTTCAGCCCCCACGGCGTGCCGATGCCGATATGCTCGGTCAGGGAGACGGGCTGGTACTGGGTAAGGACGATGATGTTGTGGACCTGGGAATTGACGCAGTTGCTGAGGGTAAAGTCTATTATCCGGTATTTCCCGGCAAAAGGTACCGCCGGCTTGGCACGGTCCTGAGACAGGATGCTCAAGCGTTCTCCCGTACCGCCGGCTAAAATAACGGCCAGTAACCTGCGCATGATAACTCTCTAGACATTGTACCCCAATTGGAGATTTTGTGTCATGTTACAGGTGACAAACCGCGGATTTTAAATATATCACAAATAATAACTGAAAATTAACTATTTCCCGCCGCTTTATTAGTGAGGCTGTTTATAATATAATTTAAGAACCGTTTAGAGGCGGGCCATAAGGCTGTCAGGAAAGATTGCGGCGCTGTGGCCTGCCGCGGCGGCAGCTTGATAAAAAAAGAGGGAAAGTTTGACCCTTCCAGGTAAGCCGATATTATACTTCGCTTACGCCAGTAATCTTAATAAAAAACAGATGCAGGAACGCTGCCCTGATGCCAGGCCGCGTTTTTCAGCGGTACTGCCCAACTATAAGCTGGTCTTTTGCGGCTGGTCCCGCCAGTGGCACGGCGGCGTGGCCAGCATAAAACCCTTCCGGGGGGAAAAGATACGCGGCGCGGTATATGAGGTGACGGATGCCTGCTTTAGAAAGCTGGACACTTATGAGGTGGGCTACACCCGCATGAACGTCACCGTCTTTGACGAGGACAACCAGCCGCACCTGACCGTGACCTACGTGAAATCCGGACAGCTTCAGGAAGCCCTGCCCTCGAAAGAATACGCCGCGGTCATCAAGCAGGGATACCGGGACTGGGGCGTGGGCTAGCCGTATTTTTTCATTTATTCGGTCGAATTTTCCCGTTTTACTTGTGTTACAATGTAAGCCGAGACAGCGCTTTTTGAACAGAGTGTAAAAAATGGGTAAAATCGGGCGGCCTTCCAACGACGAGGCCGGGAAACACCCGCTGCGCGGGCAATTGAACGGGGATGTGCCCTGGCTGAACGGCTGCGAGGAATACGCCAGGGACACCTGCCTGGACTGTCCCGTGCCGCTGGCGGAATGTCCCGCCGAACACCCCCGCCTCCACAAGGGCGGCCGGCCGCCGGGGAGCCGGAATAAAAACGGGGATTCCCCGGGGTAAGGAGTGATGAATGGCTGTATCTAAAAACTATGACGTCAAGGACCTGTCTTTAGCCGCCGGGGGGCGGCAGCGCATCGAGTGGGCTTACCGGGAGATGCCGGTCCTCAAGCTGATACGGGAAAGGTTCGCGGCGGAGAAGCCCCTCAAGGGCGTGCGCATTTCCGGCTGCCTGCATATCACCACGGAGACCGCCAACCTGGGGCTGACGCTCAAGGAGGGCGGGGCTGACCTGGTACTGTGCGCCTCCAATCCCCTCTCCACCCAGGACGACGTGGCGGCGGCGCTGGTGAAATACGGCATTCCCACCTACGCCATCAAGGGCGAGAACGGGGACACCTACTACAAACACATTCTCGCCGCGCTGGCGCATAAACCCAACCTCACTATTGACGACGGCGCGGACCTGGTGACCGTCATGCACACTAAAAAGAAAGAGCTGATTAAAAATGTCATCGGCGGCAGCGAGGAGACCACCACCGGCGTTATCCGCCTGCGCGCCATGGACAAGGACGGCACGCTGCAATACCCCATGGTGGCCGTCAATGACGCCGACACCAAGCACCTTTTCGACAATAGATACGGCACTGGCCAGAGCACGCTTGACGGCATTACCCGGGCTACCAACGTCCTTTGGGCGGGGAAAAAGGTGGTGGTCTGCGGCTACGGCTGGACCGGCCGCGGCGTGGCTATGCGCGCCCGGGGGATGGGCTCGCACGTTATCGTTATCGAGGTGGAGCCGGTACGCGCCCTGGAAGCCGTCATGGAAGGCTACCAGGTAATGCCGCTGCTGGAAGCCGCAAGAGTTGGGGATATCTTTATCACCGTGACCGGGGACAAAAACGTTATCGATAAAAAGCATTTCATGGCCATGAAAGACGGCGCTATCATGGCCAACAGCGGGCACTTTAACGCGGAGATCAATATCCCCGTGCTGGAGAAAATGAGCAAGGGCAAGCGCACCGTCCGGACCTACGTCGAGGAATATGCCATGCCGGACGGCCGCAAGCTCTATCTCCTCGGCGAGGGGCGGCTGATAAACCTGGCGGCGGCGGAGGGTCACCCGGCCAGCGTTATGGACATGAGCTTCGCCAACCAGGCGCTGTGCATGGAGTACCTGGTGCAAAACAAAGGCAAGCTGGCGGTGAAAGTCCACAACGTGCCGGAGGATATAGATAAAGAGGTGGCCCGTCTCAAGCTGAAAGCGATGGGCGTGGCCATAGACAAACTAACCGCCGAGCAGAAAAAGTATTTAACCAGCTGGAATGAAGGGACATAAAATCTCGACCCGTATATAATAACCATCCCGACGAAAGTCGGGATCCAGGTAGTCAGAGATAGCGTAATTTACGCCTAAACAGTAAAAGGCAGAGTCACTGGATTCCGGTTTTCACCGGAATGGTAGAGATTTTTGAAAAGAATATGATGTAGCATTCCTCCCCCTTGATGAAAGAGGTCAGGTGAGGGTGGAATTGGGGTAACTCGATGAGATTGCTTCGTCATCTCTTCGTGACTCCTCGCCATGACAATTTAAAACGGAGGCAAAGTTAATGAACAGTTTTTCCGCGGCATCCAAGTATTTATTCACCTCGGAGTCCGTCACCGAAGGGCACCCGGATAAAATCTGCGACCAGGTGGCGGACGCTATCCTGGACGTGATTATGGAGAAAGACCCTTACGGCCGGGTAGCCTGTGAGGTGGCAACTACCACCGGCCTGGTTATCGTTTTGGGGGAAATCACCACCAAATGCTATGTTGATGTTCCCAACATCGTAAAGAATGTCGTGCGCGATATCGGTTATACCCGCCCGGAATACGGCTTCGATGACCGGTCCGTGGGCGTTTTAGCGTCGATTAAAGAGCAGTCGCCGGATATTGACATGGGCGTCAGCAAGTCGCTGGAAGCTAAAGAGACCACCGGCATCAGCCACCTCGACGAAATCGGCGCGGGCGACCAGGGTATGATGGTGGGCTTTGCCTGCAACGAGACGCCGGAGTTGATGCCCCTCTCCACCTCCCTCGCCCACAAGCTTTGCCGCTGCCTGGCGGCAGTCAGAAAGAACGGGACGCTCAAGTACCTCCGCCCGGACGGCAAGAGCCAGGTGACAGTGGAATACCATAACGGCGTCCCCAGGCGCATCGATAACATCGTCATCGGCGCCCAGCACGACCCTGATATCACCCACGAGCAGATTGAGCGGGACATCATCAAACATGTCATTAAAGAGGTGGTGCCGGCTGAATACCTGGATGCGGACACCAGATATTACGTTAATGCCACGGGGCGGTTCGTCATCGGCGGGCCGGTATCGGATACCGGCTGTACCGGGCGCAAGATAATCGTGGACACTTACGGAGGGGTGGCGCGCCACGGCGGCGGTTCTTTCTCCGGCAAGGACCCCACCAAGGTGGACCGCTCGGCGGCGTACATGACGCGCTACATCGCCAAGAACGTGGTGGCCGCCGGGCTGGCGGACCGGATTGAAATACAGGTGGCTTACGTCATCGGCAAGGCGCACCCGCTTTCCGTTTCCGTCGAGACTTTCGATACCGCCAAGGTGGACAACCAGGTCATCCTGGACCTGATTAACAAGCACTTCGACCTGCGCCCCGGCGCCATAATAGAGTACTTTAAACTGCGCCGCCCCATCTACCGCCAGACCGCCGCTTATGGGCACTTCGGGCGGACGGACATAGACCTGCCCTGGGAAGCCACAGACAAGGCGGAGGTGTTGAAGGAGGAGGGATTTGGGGGTTAGGAGAAATTAAAAATCAGAAATCAAATCTCAAAGATACAAACAAAAACGAAAAAGTGGTGTGAAATCTCTTTCGTCCCCCTATATTAATGGGGGATTTTATACACTAGCCTTCCCGCCTCCTTGGAAAGAGGACTTTTACAAGGGGTGGAAATGTGGACAAAAGTAAAGCTGTAAAAGTATTAGTGGATAATATTTGTATTAGGCTATCATTATTCGCTAAGCAAATAGAAAAAGTAACTTCTGATCCGAATCTTAAAATAATTGGATTTCATGAATGGCTATTATTTCTTATCCACCATATAGATTATTTAGCATTTAGTAAAGGTTTAGAGGAGAACCAAAGATATTTAGTACGAGAAGAGATTTTTCGGAATTTATTAGAAAGGGATATTTTGCCTCCAAAAGTAGAAAGTGAAATGATTGATAGAGGAGAGAAACCAAGTATACGTTCGCTTGGTGGAGATAACCCGGTTATTATTTTTTCTTTGATGAAATCATTTCGCCAAGAAGCAAACGAGCGAGATGAATATTACAGTACTTGTACAACACTTGTTGGGAAATATCCATTAGATGAAAGAGGTTTTGTTAACAAACTAATAAATAATATAGTAATGAGTTCTGGTTGCGGCAGGAATTTCCTAAATGAAATACTTATAACGGATATAGCAGTTTCATTATTGTTGAACAAAAAACTAGCTAAAGAAGACATGAAAGCTCTTGATACATTCAAAGATTAGCGAATATCTTTATCTCCCTCGCCGTAAACGGAGAGGGAAAAAAGGTAAGGTCGCGTCAATTGTATCTTGTGCTATAATATATTTGCTTGAAACAGTCCCTTACCGGAGCGTGAAATGGAAACTTTGAAATTCGTATATTATCAGGAAGACGATATGTGGATTGGCTGGCTGGAAGAATTTCCCGATTATCGCACCCAGGGCGCCAGTCTTGACGATTTAAAAGAACATCTCAAAGACTTATTCCAGGACCTTAGCACCGGCAAGATTCCGCGCGCTCGTCGTCATGGTGAGCTGTTAGTTGGATGAAACGCGTTGACCTTATCAAAAAAATCGAGCGTCTGGGTTGTGTACTGATACGTCATGGAGCCAAACATGACTGGTACCAAAACCCCGAAACTAAAATCTCGCAGCCCGTCCCGAGACACCGTGAAATAATCGAAAGTCTCGCCAAATATATTCTTAAAAAACTCGGCGCTTAAGAGGGGCGCAGCCCCTTTGCCATATCCTCCCCCTCAATGCGGGTGGAGAGGGGGATAAAGGGGGAGATGTCCAGTGAAACCAAATCCTATCAAATTCGGCACGGACGGCTGGCGCGCTATTATCGCGGAGGACTTTACCTTTGAGAACGTACGCTACTGCGCCCAGGGCGTGGCGGACTACTTAAAACAGTCGAAGCTGGCGGGCAAGGGCATCGTCATCGGCTATGATACCCGCTTTGACTCGGAGGACTTTGCCGCGGCCGCCGCGGAGGTGATTGCCGGCAGCGGCATTAAGGTTTACCTCGCCCCCAAAGCCGTCCCCACCCCGGTGGTAAGCTACGGCGTCCTCGCCAAGCAGGCCGGCGGCGCTATCGTCATTACCGCCAGCCATAATCCGGGCATCTGGAACGGCTTCAAAATCAAGGACGAGCATGGTTCCAGCGCCTCCGATGATATTACCTCTAAAGTAGTGGGCTATATCAACAAGGCCTATGACGCCGGTAAAGTGAGCCGCCTGGCCCTGGCTGACGCCAAGAAGCAGGGACTGGTGATAGAGTCGGACCTGGATACCGCCTATTATGAGCAAATCGCCCGGCTGGTCGATATCGATAGCCTGAAGCGCGCCGATCTCAAGCTGGTCATCGACCCCATGTACGGGGCGGGGGCGGGGTATTTGAAAGACATCCTGGGCGGCGGCGCTATCCGGCTGACGGAGATTCACGGCCAGCGCAACCCCCTTTTCCCCGGTCTCCGCCCGGAGCCGATACTCCCCAACGTTGACGAGCTGGCCGCGGTGGTCAAAGCGCAAAAAGCCGGCGCCGGCCTGGCCACCGACGGTGACGCCGACCGCATGGGCATCGTGGATGAAAAGGGGAATTTCGTCACCCAGCTCCAGGTGTTCGCCCTGCTCTGCCTCTATCTATTGGAAGTCCGCGGCGAGCGCGGCGCCATTATCAAGACAATCACTACCACCAGCCTGACTTACCGCCTCGGGGAGATTTTCCAGGTACCGGTCTATGAGACGGCGGTAGGGTTTAAATACGTCGCCCCCATGATGCGCTCCAAGAACGCCCTTATCGGCGGGGAGGAAAGCGGCGGCTACGGCTTCCGCGGGCATGTCCTGGAAAGGGACGGCGTCCTGGCCAACCTCTATTTCCTGGACCTGATGGTGCGCACCGGCAAAAAGCCCTCGGAGCTTATTGAATACCTGTATAGTCGGGTAGGGCCGCACCATTACCGGCGGGTGGATATCACCTTCCCGGAAAGCCAGCGGCAGGCCATTATCCAGCGGGTGCGGGACAACCCGCCGCAGACTATCGATAACGTTAAGGTGGTAAAAACAGACACCACGGAGGGGTTCCGCTTTTTCCTGGCGGACAATACCTGGCTGCTCATCCGGTTCTCCGGCACGGAGCCCCTGCTGCGGATTTACGCGGAAACGGACTCGCCGGAGCGGGCGGAAAAGCTGCTGGAAATCGGCCGGAAAATGGCGGGAGTGTAATTATTGCCAGCCCGCCGGAACGCTCATGGGGAGTATGTCGGACCATCGCGCGGGCGGGTCATTGCGAGGAGCGAAGCGGCAATCTCTATCGACGTGATACCGATGGTTGCGCCTCGTTTGCAACAACCTTTAGCGACATCAAAAGAAGGCGGTAGTGCAAATGTCTGATATCAACCTCGATGACGTAAAAATTTACGCGAAGAACGACCCCGACGGCATGCTGGCGCGCATTAAGGAATTGCCCCTGCAAATCAAGCAGGCTTGGCAGTCCGCCATGTCTTTCCCCCTCCCCCCGGATTATAAAAACGTAAATAAAGTGGTGGTGCTGGGCATGGGCGGCTCGGCCATCGGCGGTGACCTGGTGCGCAGCCTGGCGCAGGCGGAAGCCGGGGTGCCGGTCATCGTCCACCGGGACTACGGCCTGCCCGCTTACGTGGATGATAAAACGCTGCTGATAGCCTCCAGCTATTCCGGCAACACGGAGGAGACGCTCTCCGGCTTTGAACCGGCGCTGAAGACGGGCGCCAAAAAGCTGGCGATGACCACCGGCGGCAAGCTGGAGCAGATGGCGCAGGCTAATCATATTCCGGTTTTCAAGATAGAATACCAGGCCCAGCCGCGGGCGGCCCTCGGCTACAGCTTTATCCCCACCCTGGCCGTGATGCAGCGGCTTGGCTTCATCAGTGATAAGTCGGCGGACGTGGCGGAAACGGTAAAGGTGCTGGAAAACCTCGCCTCAAAACTGGAGGAAAAGTCGCTGGAAAAGTCCAATCCCGCCAAGCAGGTGGCGCGGCGGCTTTACGGGCATTTGCCGGTGGTCTACGGCGCGGGCATCGCCTCCGAGGCGGCACATCGCTGGAAGACCCAGCTCAACGAAAACAGCAAGGCCTGGGCTTTTTACGAGGCCTTCCCGGAGCTCAACCACAACGCCACGGTCGGTTTCCCGCTGCCCAAAGAAGTGGCGTCCAAGATACGGGTTGTCTTGTTGCGCTCGCCGCTGTTCAACCAGCGCATCAAGCTCCGCTACGAGGTGACCTGCGAGCTTCTCAAGCAGTCCGGCGTGGCTTATGAGTTCGTGGATGGGGAGGGGCAAAGCGCCCTGGCGCAGATGGTCAGCCTGGTGATGTTCGGGGACTTTGCCAGCTACTACCTGGCTATTTTATATCAGGTGGACCCGTCCCCGGTTAAGGTTATTTCATATCTAAAGGACAAATTGGCCAGGGGGTAGGGATGGAGCTGAAGGGCAAGCGCGTAACCATACGCCCGGTAACGGAAACGGATATCCCCGTTATTCACCGGTGGTGGAACGACCCCGTGGTCATGCGTGAAGTCCGCGCTGAAAAACTCAAGCCCTCCCTGGAGATGGTCCGCAAGCACTGGGCCGCCTGGCAAAATCCCGGCCCCCGGGACTTCCATATGTTCATCATCTGCCTGGGCGGTAAACCCATCGGGGAAATCGGCTACCGCTGTACCGACTCGGACACGCAGACGTTCTCCCTGGACATAAAAATAGGGGAGACTGATTTATGGGGTCGGGGACTGGCCGCCGCGGCCAACCGACTTTTTATCGACTGGCTTTTTAACGGGCTGCATGCCCGGCGCCTTACCGTAGAACCCGGCGACTGGAATCAGCGCAGCATCCGCCTGGCGCAAAAGTGCGGCTTTAAGGAAATCCGGCGCGAGGCATCCCCGGCCAACGCGTTTTTCGATGGTGGGGTGGGGGTCACCATGCAGCTGGATAGGGATTAACTTCTCTTCAGTGAGGCGGCGGAACGCCGCCGGACTGTTTACTCACCGGCGAGGCTTCTTTTTCATGCCCTTTCACCTTCAAAAAGAAGGTCAGCACCAGACCTACCAGCAAGATGAAGAAACCTATCAAAAATGCCTCGGCGATAGAGGAGGCCAGCGCCCGGTGCAGGGTGTCCATAACCTGGTCGAACACCGAGGCATCCAGTCCCGGCTGGGTAAGCATTTCTTTGAGCTGGGCCTGCGCCTCGGGGCTGACCAGCGCCTGGGGATTATGGGCCATGGCGATAATACTATCCATCGGCACGGCATCCTTGACGGCTGCCGGAATCTGG
Organism: Dehalococcoidales bacterium; assembly: GCA_041652735.1. Lineage (NCBI taxonomy): Bacteria > Bacillati > Chloroflexota > Dehalococcoidia > Dehalococcoidales > Dehalococcoidales bacterium. The sequence continues at coordinate 48,512 of JBAZGT010000004.1, forward strand.
TTGATAAAAGCCGAGAAAAACCGGTTATTCATTATCGACCCTAAAACGGCCAGGCCGACGGCCCCGCCGAAGGAGCGGATGAAGGTGTTGGAAGAAGTAGCCACCCCGAGCATGCTATATGGTACGGTGTTCTGAATGGCGAGCGTATAGACCGGGAAGGAAATGCCCATGCCGAACCCGGTAATGACCACGCCGGTCATCACCTGCCAGTAATGCGATGCGGGGCTGAGGCGGCTGAGGGTGAACATCCCCGCACAAATCAAGGACATGGAAATGATACCCAGTATCCGGTAATGCACCTTGGGTGTGGACATCAGGCGTCCCGTGATGATGCCGGAAATCATCACGGCTATTGATTGCGGTATCTGCATGTTACCGCTGGCCGTCGCGGAAGCCCCCAGCACCCCCTGGAAGAAAAGCGGCACGAAGATTATCGACCCGAACATGCCCATCCCCACCAGGAAAGATACCAGGTTGGATATAGCTACAATCCGGTTCTTCATCATGGACAGGGGAATGATAGGCTCCGGCGAACGCATTTCAAAAAAGATGAACAGGCCCAGCATCAACGCGGCGAAAGCAAACATCCCGATTATCTGGGGGGAACCCCAGGCGTAGGTCACGCCGCCCCAGGACAAAGCCAACATCGCCGGGACAATCGTCAGCACCAGGGTAATCAGCCCCGGGATATCTATGGAATGCTTCAGACTATCCGCTTTGAATTTGGGGAAGAATTTGATAAAGGCCAGGACTACGAACACTCCCAGGGGTACGTTGATGAAAAACACCCAGTGCCAGGAGAGATTATCCGTCAGGAGGCCGCCGGTGCTCGGCCCGATGACCGAGGCAAAGCTGAAAACCGCGGTCATCAGCCCCTGGTATTTTCCCCGCTCCCGCGGCGGGAAGATATCCGCGATGACCGTGAAGGCATTGGTCATCATTACCCCGCCGCCGATGCCCTGGAGGCCGCGGAAAATAATCAGCTGGGTCATGTTCTGGGCGAAGCCGCAGGCCAGCGAGAACGCCACGAAAATGCCGATGCCGATTACATAAAAAGTCTTGCGGCCGTACATATCGGAGAGTTTGCCCACTATCGGCACGGTCACGGCCGAGGTAATCATGTATATGGAGGTTACCCAGGTGTACTGGCTGAAACCGCTGAGGTCGGCGATGATGCGCGGCATCGCCGTGCCGACTATGGTCTGGTCCAGGGCGCTTAGTAACATGGCCAGCATGACGCCGGCCATGGTCCAGCGTACCTGGCTCTTGGTAAATGTGTAGGCGTGCTCCGGGGCGGAAAGGCCGCTATTTTGCATTGTCTTTAGATATCCATTCTGTCTTGCCCGGGTCCTGGTTGGGTTTACCGCGGCTGCCCAGCTTGGGGCCGATTTCCTTAAGCTTACTTAATGATACGGCCAGCTCTTCCAGCTCTTTTTCGGTCAGGTAGGCAAGCATGATTCTGACATTGTTTTTTAAAAATTCGTCACATCGTTTAAAGGTCTCTTTGCCCTTGGGGGTTAATATCACATCGGTAATCCGGCGGTCATTGATGTTGGCGGCCTTCTCCACCAGTCCGGCTTTGACCATCTGGTTCAATAAATAGGTCATCTGCGGCTTGGGAATCAGGAAGGTATTCGCGATTTCTGAAATAGGCAATATATTCTCGTTGAGCAGCGCCATGATGCCGATGTGCAGACGTGAAATGTGGATGTCGCCTTCGATATCCGGCGGGTCTATCTTCATCAATTTCTTGTGAATTACCGGAATAGCGTAAAACAGATTCTCAACGATATTTTCGATGGTATCCTGGGTATTCATGAAAGATTTATCCGGATAAGACGGAATAGTTACTAATGTTAACTATTATAGCGTAAATAGCTATAAATGGCAATAGCGGATAACCGGTTCCGTCTAGATTTTGCGTATTTTCCGTACCCCGCTCCCTAGAGCAGCCTCAGCCCGTATTCCACCAGGCTCCTGGCCTTGGATTTGCCGCTGCCCACGTATTTATCCAGCTCCTGCCAGAATTTCCGGCTGTGATTGTGCAGTCGGGTGTGGACCAGCTCGTGCAGGATGACATAATCAAATAGCTCCGGAGGCAGGGCTATCAGCTTGATATTGAGGCTGATATTGCCCTTGCCGGAGCAGCTGCCCCAGCGCGTCCGCTGGTTACGGATGGATACCTTGCCGAACTTGAATCCGTGCTGCTGCGCCAGCAGCCGCAAGCGGGCGGTGATTTGCTGCCTGGCCGCCGCTTTGTCTATGGTGGAAAAAGCATCCTGGGAAGCCTTCTTTTGCTCTTCATAAGTCTGGATTTTGGTCAGGTGCTTCTTTATCCATTGCTTCTTGGTATTGACAAAGTCCAGCGCCGCGGTGAAAGAGGTGTGCCGCGGCACGGCCACCCTCACGCCTTGGCCGGGGCGTACGGAAATGACGATGCGCCGGGCGCGGGCGCTGGGCTGCAACAGCACCGCGCCGATGCCCTCTACCTGTACCGTCCGGGAATCAGCCATTATAAATATATTTTACCCGTTTTCCACCGCGCGAATAAAGGAAAGCTTGGGCGTGGGTGGGGGTAAAACAGGGGATTTTATTCTCCGGCGAACCGGGGCGCCGGGAGTTCCGCCCCGCTTTTCCTGGTAAGCATCCTGGCCAGGATGATGATGGTTATATAAAAAAAGTAGGTCCACAGGCTGCGCCAGGCAAAGAAGAAGGGCAGCACCGCCAGTACCAGCGCGGTATCCGGGTAGCGCCGGCAGTACTTCCAGTACCAGACGATGGCCCCGGCGAACGCCGTCACTTCCATGATGGTGAAAGGCAGCGCCGACCGTACATTTAGTACCCCGCCCGTCACGAAGGAGATAAGCCCCACCCCGATGGGGAACATCGGCTGCGCCATGGGGGCAGTCAGGGATTTCAGCCAGAGCGCCGGGTCCCGGACGATGAAGTAGCCGTTAGCTGCCAGGAATATCGCGGCGATAATCCCGGTGGCCGCGGCGGCGTACCTGGCGCCTGATGTACGCCATATCAGGATAAGGTAAAAAGGCAGGAAGAACCAGGCCGTTTGCTTGGTGGCCACCGCCACGCCCATGAAGATAGCGGAAAGCCAGTCGTTCTCCCCCAGGGTAATCCAGGCGATGAGCAGGAACGGGAAGATGAGGCTGCCGGTCTCGCCGATACTCATGCTATTCCACAGTTCCAGGCTGATAAGCACTATGCCGATGAAGAAAAGACGCCTCCCGGCGGGCACCCGCCAGGCCACGTAAACCAGCCCGGCGACGATGTAGATAAAGTATATCCACCTGATATCTTTGATGCCGATAGACAGGAACGGCGTCAGCAGCAGAAAAGAGCCGGACGGGTAACAGACGTGCGACTCTATTTCCGGGGGCGGCGCGGAGGGGTGCTGTAATGCCGCGTTCCATACGTCCTTAAGCTGCTGTGGGGTGGGGTAGGGGAATACGTCCGCCAGCCGCCCCTTTTGCAGCGGCGTAATGCGGTCGTAGGAGCCGTTGTATTTTATGAAAGCGGTGACGATATTCGCCGCGGCGTAGGGGTTCTGGCCGTCGAGCAGGTTTTCCGCGGCCTGCTGACTCAGCGCCGTGCCGTCATTGTACTGGAAGCCGTGCTGCATCTGCTCCAGTGACTTGGAGAAGTCATTGCTGGCGCCGCTCTTGGTATAGCCGGGCGCAAAAAGCCCCAGCACGAACAGCTCCCCCACCCCCGTCGCCAGCACGATCACCAGGATAATCATCGCCCCCCGCCTCAGCCCCCCGTAATGGCGCCGGACGCCCATATCCGTTTCCGGCGTCACGATGAGGAACATCACCCAGAACCAGAGCAACCACAGGACCATGCCCCCCAGCCAGAAGGCCGCTTTATTGGCGGCAAACCCCACCCCGGAAATGGCGCAGGCAATCAGCTGGATGGCGATGGCAAAGGGGAAGAGCGTAACCCGCGGCGTTACGTCGGGAGGGAAAAAGGTAAACCCTTTCTTCGCGTTATTCGAAGGAGTTAAGCTGTTTTCCATGGCCGACTCTCAAATGGTTCGTTCCCATTTTAAGACGGAAGCCTGAAAGATTCAATACGGCGCCGGGCGGCGCTGTTTTCCGGGCAACAAAAAGCGCCGGGTTCCTGACATTATCAGAGAAATACCGGCGCTTATTATCGCTAAAATTGTTCCTTTAACGCTTGGTGTACTGCGGCGCTTTGCGGGCCCGTTTGAGTCCGGGCTTCTTGCGTTCCTTGGCGCGGGCGTCCCGGGTGAGCAGCCCGTTCTGCCGTAGGACCGGCTTGAAGCGCTCATCGGCGCGGACCAGGGCGCGGGAAATACCGTGGGAGATGGCGCCGCTCTGGCCGGTGACGCCGCCGCCCGCCGTCTTGATGACCGCGTTGTATTTGCCGACGCTCTCGGTGGCGATGAACGGCTGGTTGATGACCCGCTGGTGCTCCAGGGAGGGGAAGCGCTCTTCCAGCGGCTTGCCGTCAATGATAATGGCGCCGTTCCCGGCCATCAGTTTTACCTGCGCTACCGCCGTCTTGCGGCGGCCTGTCCCGTGAAAATAGCTCTGTTTATCCATATCAGCCCAATCCCTTTATTTTGATTCCTTTACTTTTTCGGTTTTCGCCTTCGGCGCGTTGGGATAGTCCGCTCCGGCATAGACCCGGAGTTTCTTGTACATCTGTGCGCCCAGGCGGGTGTGGGGGAGCATCCCTTTAACGGCGTACTCAATGGGCCGAACGGGGAACTTGTCCATCATCTTGCCCAGGGTGATGCTCTTGAAACCGCCTGGGTAGTTGGAGTGGCGGTAATAAGTCTTCTGTTCCATTTTCTTGCCGGTCACGCGCACCTTGGCCGCGTTGATGACGATGACGAAGTCCCCGGTATCCAGCGTGGGCGTGTAGATGGGCTTATGTTTGCCCATCAGCAGCCGGGCTATCTGGATGGAGAGCCTCCCCAGGGTCTTGTCCGCGGCGTCGATGACGTGTGTTTCACGTTTGAAATCGACCGGTCTGGCGCTGTATGTTTTCATTTTTTATCTCCCTCGAAGGGACGAGGATAGGTTATCTTTACCAGGCATAATCCCTGTGCCGGCGCCGTTGGCCCGGCCAGTCCGGGCGTAGCGGATTCAATCATGCTGTAAAATTCATCTACCGTCATTTTACCCTGTCCCACCTTGATTAAAGAACCTGCCGTATTGCGTACCTGATGGGTTAAGAAGGCGTTGGCCGTAATGTCGAAGTACACCAACTCCCCATCCTGTGTTATTGCCGCTTTAAATACATCCCTTACGGTGCGTTTTTGCCGGGCCGTTTCCGCGCTGGCTACGAAAGAGGCGAAGTCGTGCCTTCCGATAAGCCCCCGGCAGGCCGCCTGCATCGCCGCGATGTCCAGGTCTCCGCTCACTTTGTAAGAGCGCCCCTGCCGCAGCGGCGAGCGCGCCGGACTGTTCAGTATCGTGTACCGGTATTCCCGGCTCACCGCGCGCCGCCTGACATCAAAGGCTTCCGCCGTTTGGTAGGCCCGCTGCACCGCGATACACGCCGGTAAATAGTGGTTCATGCCGTCGATATAGGACTTGAGGGGCAGGGGGTTGGCGGTATCGAAGCAGACCACCTGTCCCGCGGCGTGAACACCGGCATCCGTCCGGCTGGCCGTTTTAATTCTTATCCTTTCCCTGGTTAGTTTATATAGCGCTTTTTCTATTTCTCCCTGGATTGTAGGAGCATTGGCCTGCAACTGGGAGCCGTGGTAATCAGTGCCGTCATATTCAATAATTAAAATAATCCTGGTGCCTGCATCAGAGCCTGCCACCATTTTCCCCCGGATGGCCGCTAGACCAGCTCCAGCTGGGCCATGGGCGCATTATCCCCGAGGCGCGGCGACAGCTTGGTCAGGCGGGTATAGCCGCCGGGGCGCTCCTTGTAGCGCGGGCCGAGCTCGGAAAATACCTTATCGGCCACTTTCTTATCCAGGATGAAAGCCAGCGCCTGGCGGTAGGAATGCAGGCCGCTTTGCTTGCCCAGGGTAATCATCTTTTCCGCCATGCCGCGCACTTCCTTGGCTTTAGCCTCGGTGGTGACGATTTTCTCATGCTTCAGCAAAGCGGTGACCAGGTTGCGGTACAGCGCCCTGCGGTGGCCGGAATCCCGGCCCAGTCTTCTGCCAGCTACATTATGCCTCATGTTAATGGTTCTCCGTGTTAAAGGTTATTCCTCGTCAGACTCATCATCTTCAGCGTCCGCCTTGACGGCCGCCTTCTTCTTCTTGGTCTTGGCCTTGGGTTCTTCTTCCTCGGCCGCGGGCGTCTCCGCCTCTGCCTCTACCTCTGCCTCAAAATCTTCATTCTTGGGGTTCAGGGAAAGCCCGATGGCGGTAAGCCGGTCCTCTATTTCCTGGAAAGACTTCTGCCCGAAGTTGCGCAGCTTGAGCAACTCTTTGGTGCCCTTGCCGATAAGCTCGCCGACGGTGGAGATGTTGCTGCGGCGCAGGCAGTTCATGGTGCGTACCGAGAGGTCCAGCTGCTCTACGGGCATGTTGAATTTCTCATCCGGGATGGCCAGGCGGATGGCGCGCTCCTCGTCCTTCATCTGGGAAATCTTGACGTATTCCACGAAGGGCGTAAGCTGCTCTATCAGTATGCCGGCGGCCTGGCTGATGGTATCAACCGGCAGCATGGTGCCGTCCGTCCAGATATCGACGCGGAGCCGCTCTCGGCTGGTCTCCCGGCCGAGGTGGGTGGGCTCCACCACGTAATTGACCTTGCGGATGGGGGTGAAAATAGCGTCCACGGGGATAGTGCCTACCGGCGTGGTATCCGTGGACTCGGCGCTGCGGAAGCCCATGCCTGTTTCCACGTCCAGCTCCACGTAGAGGCGGGACTTGGGATTATTCAGGGTAATCAGGCACAGGTCCGGGTTGGTAATTTCAAAGTCCGCGGAAGGCTTGATATCGGAAGCGCAAACGCGCCCCTCCCCCTGCGCCTCCAGCACCAGTGTGCCGCCGCGGTCGGACAGGGGCTTGAGTCTTAATTCCTTGATATTAAAGAGGAACTCCATGACGTCCTCTTTGGCGTTAGGGATAACGGTGAACTCGTGCTGGACGCCTTCGATTCTTACCTGGGTGACCGCCGCCCCCGGAAGGTAGCCAAGCAACACGCGGCGCAAAGAATTACCAAGGGTAACGCCGAAGCCTTTTTCCAGCGGTTCGGCGATAAACCTGCCGAAGTTTTCCGCCTGTTCGGTACATTCAATTTTTGGGACTAATAGTCCAGCCATTGAATTATCTCCTTTTAGTAATACTACCGCGAGTAGTACTCAATGACGGCTTTGCCGTCGAACTTGGCATCGACCTGGTCAGGCGTAGGCAGGGCGATAACCTGCCCCACCATGTTCTGACGGTCAAGGCTCAGCCAGCTGAGGACGGTCTTGGCTTCGATGTTCTCCGCCAGCAGCTTGTAATACTCGGTTTTCTGACTGCCTTCGCGCCAGCTGATGGTATCCCCTTCTTTGACGAAGGCGGAAGGGATATCCGCTTTCTTGCCGTTCAGCAGGATATGCCCGTGCATCACGAGCTGACGCGCCTGGGGGCGGGAATCCGCGAAGCCGAGGCGGTAAACCACATTATCGAGTCGCCTTTCCAGCAGTACCAGCAGGGTCTCGCCGGTGATGCCGGGCAGTTTCTCAGCGATATTGAAGGTCTTTTTAAACTGTTTCTCCAGCGTGCCGTAAGTGTAGCGTGCCTTCTGCTTTTCACGCAACTGCAGGCCGCGGTCGGAAAAACGCCGCCGCCGGCGGTTGGTGGAAGCCTGGCCGGGCGCTTTGGGACGTTTGTCAACGGCGCACTTGGGTGTAAAGCAGCGCGCGCCTTTAAGTAGAAGTTTTTCACCATTACGCCGGCATAAACGGCATACTGCTCCTGTATATCTTGCCATACTATTCCCCTTTTAAACCCTTCTCCGCTTGGGAGGCCGGCAGCCGGCGTGCGGGATGGGCGTAATGTCCTTAATCCCGGTGATGTAAAGGCCGGAGCCCTGTAAAGAGCGGATGGCCGCCTCGCGGCCGCTGCCCGGGCCTTTCACAAAAACCTCTACCTGCCGCAACCCGTGTACCATCGCCTTGCGGGCGGCGTCCCGCGCCGCCATCTGGGCCGCGTAGGGCGTGCCCTTGCGGGAGCCCTTGAAACCGGCCGTGCCGGAGCTTCCCCAGCCCAGGGCATTACCCTGCGGGTCAGTCAGCGTTACGATGGTATTATTAAAGCTGGACTGTACATAAGCCCGTCCGGCAGGTACGACTTTACGTTCCCGCCGCCTGACTTTAATTTTCCTTTTCTGTGGCACCCTGTCCTCCTTGTACCGTTCTCATCCGGACTATTTCTTGGTAGATCCGCGCTTCTGACCGCGGCCGGCAACTGTCTTGCGCTTACCTTTCCTGGTACGGGCGTTGGTGCGCGTTCTCTGGCCCCTGGCCGGTAAGCCGTGGCGGTGGCGCAGCCCGCGGTAGCTGCCTATCTCGATAAGGCGTTTGACGTTCAGGTTTACCTCTTTGCGCAGGTCGCCTTCCACCCGGAACTGTTTATCGATGATTTCACGTATTTTGTTTACCTCGGCCTCGGTGAGGTCTTTCACCTTGGTCTCCGGGGCGATTTCCGCCTGCTCGAGGATTTTATAGCTCAAAGCCGGGCCGATGCCGTAAATATAACCCAGGGAGACCCAGGCTTGTTTGTTGACCGGAATATCAATACCAGAAATACGCGGCATATGCTACCTCCTTACCCCTGCCTCTGTTTGTGCTTGGGGTTATCGCAGATAATCCTGACCACGCCGTGGCGTTTGATTACCTTGCATTTTTCACATCTTACTTTGACTGAAGCTTTTACTTTCATGTAATTCAAACCTTTAAATTATTTGAGCCGGTAGGTGATTCTACCACGTTTCAGGTCGTATGGCGATAGCTCTATCAGCACCTTGTCCCCGGGGAGCACCCTGATGTAGTGCATCCTTATCTTGCCCGAGATATGCGCCAGCACCTCGTGCTTATTGGGCAGCTGCACGCGGAACATGGCATTGGGCAGCGCTTCAACGACCGTTCCTTCAACTTCGATGGCTTCTTTTTTAGCCATAAGTCCCCCAAGTCAATACCTCCGGTTCATTATCATCAACGGCTATGGTATGTTCAAAATGAGCGGAAAGACTGCCGTCCGCGGTGAGGACGGTCCACTGGTCTTCCGCCACGCGCGTGTGCCAATCGCCCGCGTTAAGCATGGGCTCCACCGCCAGCGTCATGCCCTTTTTCAGCACCGGCCCGGTGCCCGGCTTGAGTCCGTAAGGCGGCTCGGTGGAGTTGGGAATCTGCGGGTCTTCATGCATCTTCCGTCCGATGCCGTGCCCGGTGTATTCCCGCACCAGCGAATAGCCGCGCGACTCCGCGCAGTCCTGAATGGCCGCCGATACATCTCCCAGCCTCGCCCCGGCTTTAGCGGCGGCGATGCCTTTTTCCAGCGAAGCCCTGGTGGCTTCCATCAAACGGCTGGCTTCCGGGCTGACCTCGCCGACCGGTACGGTCACGGCGGCGTCGCCGTGGAAGCCGTGATATATCGCCCCGAAGTCCAGGGAAACTATGTCCCCGTCTTTCAGGACGCGTGTGCCGGGAATGCCGTGGACGATCTCATCGTTCACGGATACGCAGACAGTGGCCGGGTAGCCGCGGTAGCCTTTAAAGGAAGACTCCGCCCCCAGCCGCTTCAGCTCCTTGGCGGCGATGGTATCCAGCTCTTTAGTGTTCATACCCGGTTTCATCTGTTTGGTCAGCGTCCTTAATATTTCCGCGACAATCTGGCCGGATTGCCGCATTACGGCTATTTCCTGTTCTGACTTAATTTCAATTCCCATGATATGATTTCGCTTAACCCAGCGCGGTCATTATTTTCCGGTGTACCGCTTCCGGCCCGCCTTCACTGACAACCTCCAGCAGCTTGCCTGCTTTTTTATAATACGCAATCAGCGGGGAAGTCTCTTTGTTATATACCTCCAGCCGCTTCTTAATCGTCTCCGTGTTATCATCGGCGCGCTGGTAAAGCTCTCCGCCGCAGCGGTCGCACTTGCCCTTCACCTTGGGCGGGTTGTCCACCTCGTGGTAGGGGGCCTGGCAGTTGCGGCAAACCCAGCGTCCGCCCAGCCTCCGCAGCACCTCTTCCTTGTTTACCACGATGTTTACCACCTTATCGATAGTCCGGGACTTCTGCGTCATCGCTTTGTCCAGGGCTTTGGCCTGCTCTATGTTCCTGGGGAAGCCGTCAAAAATAGCGCCGTTGGCGCAATCCGGGGCGGACAGCCTCTCCAGCACCATCTGGATGGTTATCTCGTCCGGGACCAGCTGTCCCTTTTCCATGTAGACCTTGGCTTTCTTGCCCAGCTCCGTTTGCTGCTGGAGCGCCTTGCGGAAAAGGTCGCCGGATGCTACCTGCACCAGCTTCAATTTCTCCGCCAGCATTACTGCCTGCGTCCCTTTCCCCGCGCCGGGGGCTCCCAGGAGAACAATATACACTTTTACTCCTATTTTATAAAGCCTTCATAGCGCCGCATTACCAGCTGCGCTTCCAGTTGTTTCATCGTATCCAGTACCACACCCACCACAATCAGCATGCCCAGACTGGAAAGCTGGATTTGCTGTACGTTGGTTATGGTACGCGCCAGGAAGGGCATTATCGCCACGAATGCCAGGAACAAGGCCCCCGCCCAGGTGATACGGTTGATGACGCCGCTGATATAGGTGGCGGTGTTCTTGCCGGGGCGGATACCGGGGATAAAGCCCCCCTGTTTTTGCAGCGTGCCGGGTAGGTCCTGCTGCTGATAGGTAATTATAGTATAAAAGAAGGTAAATGCGATAGATAAAACGAAATAGAAAATCCAGTAAAAAGCGCCCACCGGTAAATCCGTATTCGGGTTGAACCACCGGACTATCTGGTGCGCGAACCCGCTGCCGTGGTCGAAATAGCTGGCTACCACCCCTGGGAACAGCACGATGGACATGGAAAAGATTAGCGGTATCATGCCGGAGGAATTAACGCGCATGGGGATATGGGTGCTGCCGGACTGCCGGTACATGCGGCCGCCGCGGAGCACACTGCGGGCATACTGCACCGGTACGCGGCGGTGCGCCTCGGTAAAGATGACGATGAGGATGATGGTCACCAGCACGATGGCGATGTAGACCAGCAGCCCCATGATATTGCTCTTGGCCAGGAAGCCCTCTCGTATCAGGGACGGGTAGCCGGCCACGATGCCGCCGAAGATGATAATGGAGATGCCGTTGCCGATGCCGTATTCCGTAATCAACTCGCCCAGCCAGACCAGGAAGAGCGTGCCGGCGATTAGTGACATGACGATGGTGGCGGTGAGCAGGGGTACGTTAACCCCGGCGGGCAGGTTGGAGAAATCAACGGCACCGGCGCGCTGTAAAATAACCAGTTGCCCGTAGCCGGAAAGACCGGCCAGCGGCACCGTCAGCCAGTGGGTAATCATATTTATCTTGTTCTTGCCGGATTCCCCTTCCTGTGAAAGCGCCTGGAGGCGGGGAATAACGGGCACCAGTAATATAATAACGATTGACGCGGTAATATACGGGTAAACGCCCATGGAGGCCACGCTGAACTGCTTCATGGCGCCGCCGCTGAAAAGGTCCAGCATACCCAGCAGCGCGTTGCTCTCGAAGAGATTTTTCAGCGCTTCCGGGTTCAGGCCCGGCAGAGGCACATGGGAAATAAACCGGAAGACCACCAGAATGCCCACGGTGATGAGGATGCGCCGCCGCAGGTCCGGCAGGCTGAAGGCATCTATCATCGCCTGGAGTAGTCTGGGTCTACTCGACTTTTGCCGCATCGGCTACCTCCTCAGCTTTGCCGCCGGCGGCCTCTATCTTGGCTTTGGCGGAGGCTGAAAATTTATCCGCTTTCACGGTCAGCGGGCGGTCCAGGGCGCCGTCGGCCAGGACTTTAACCGGGTTGGCCAGCGTCTTGATAATGCCGGCCGCCAGCATTTGCGCTGCGGCTACTTCGCTGCCGGCCTCAAACCGGTTAAGTTCGCCCAAACTGACCAGGTTGTATTCAATCTTAAAAATGTTGGTAAAACCGCGTTTGCGGGGCAGCCTCTTGATTAAGGGGAGCTGACCGCCCTCGAACCCGGGACGTACTTTATTATTGCCGGCGCGGGCTTTCTGGCCCTTGCAGCCGCGTCCGGAAAAGGTGCCGTGACCGCTGCCGGTGCCGCGGCCCACGCGCTTGGCGGGATGCCGGGAACCCGGCGCCGGGGCGATATTATTTTGTTTCACCAAGGTCTTCCTCCACTTTAACCAGGTGTCTCACCTTGTTAATCATGCCGCGCAGCGAGTTTGAATCTTCACGGACCACGCTCTGATTAAGGCGATGAAAACCCAGGGTTGTAATCGTTTTACGCTGGCTTTCGTCGTAGCCGATGCTGCTTTTAATCCAGGTAATGCGTATCTTACTCACGGGCGGACGCCTCCCCGGTGGTTATTCCCGCCTTGCGTTTGGCCAGTTCCTCTTTAGGGTTCTTCAGTTCGGTCAGGGCGTAAATGGTAGCCCGGGCGACATTGATATGGTTTGAGTTGCCGAGCGACTTGGTTAAAATGTCCTTCACGCCGCAGGCCTCCAGCACGGCACGGATGCTGCCCCCGGCGATGACGCCGGTGCCGGGCACGGCGGGCTTTAACATGACCGTGGCCGCCCCGTAGTTTACCGTGATTTCATGCGGAATGGTGCTGCCGGCCAGGGGCACTTTAATCAGGTTCTTGCGCGCCTGGGCGCCGCCCTTGCTGATGGCGGTGGGGACTTCATTGGCCTTGCCAATGCCCACGCCCACGTGCCCTTCGCCGTCACCGGTGACCACCAAAGCGCTGAAACGGAGGCGCTTGCCCCCTTTCATCACCTTGGCCACGCGGTTGACGTTAATCAGCTTATCATTAAGGTTCAGATCCGCTGCATCAATGCGACTTAGTGGTTGCTTCATCAGACCCCATATCCTCTCTTAGAACTTGAGCCCGCCTTTACGGGCTGCTTCTGCCAGGGCCTTGACGCGGCCGTGGTATTTGAATCCGCCGCGGTCGAAAGCCACAAGGCTGATTCCTTTTTCCGCGGCGCGCTTCGCCAGTAATGTGCCTACCAACTCCGCCTCGCTGGTTTTGTTCTTTTTCTTGGTATCCTTCTTAACATCGGCATCAAGAGTGGAGGCGGCGGCCAGCGTCCGTCCCTGTAAATCATCGATTACCTGGGCGTAAATATGGTTCAGGCTGCGGAAAATGCAGAGGCGCGGACGGGTTTCCGTGCCGGCTATCTTCTCCCTGACCCTGCTGTGTCTCCTGATGCGTGATTCCCTGGTATAAGATTTAGTCATTTTTATTTCCTGCCAACCACCTTACCGGCCTTGCCGGGTTTAAGATGTACTTTTTCTCCCGCGTACCTGATGCCCTTGCCTTTGTAGTGGTCCGGCACGCGCAGGGCACGGATTTCCGCGGCCATTTCACCCACGTCTTCTTTATTGATACCGCTCACCTTTATCTTGGTGGTCCCTTCCAGGGAAAGGGTCAGCCCGGGTTTGGGCACCACTTCCACCTGGTGGGAATAGCCGAGACGCAGGTTGAGTTTCTCCCCGGTTTTCTCGGCGCGGTAGCCCACCCCCACTATTTCCAGGTTCTTCTCAAAGCCCTTGGAAACGCCCTGCACCATATTCGCCAGCAGGGTGCGGGTAAGCCCGTGAAAGGCGCGGTGTTTCTTGGCATCGCTGGGGCGGCTGACCGTAATGGTGCTGTTTTCCAGTTTGATGCCCATTTCCGCGGGCAGGGAACGCTTAAGCTCCCCCTTGGGACCTTTCACCGTGACGGTGCTGCCGGCGATGTTGACCGTCACCCCGGACGGTACGGCTATCGGCAATTTTCCTATTCTAGACATAAATATCACTCCAAGTGGTGTTTACCAGATGTAACATAAAAGCTCACCGCCGGAGCCCTGGCGCCAGGCTTGCTGCCCGGTGCGGAGGCCCTTGGAGGTGGAAAGGATGGCGATGCCCAGCCCCCCGTAAACGCGCGGTATCTCTTTCTTCTGCACGTACAGGCGGAGCCCGGGTTTGCTCATGCGCTTCAGGCCGGAGATGGCCGGCTTGTTATTTTCCATGTAGCGCAGCTGCACTTTTATCTCCCGGTGGGGCTTACCCTTGACTACCTCGTAGTCGGTAATAAAGCCTTCCTCTTTCAGGATATTAGCTATAGCCAGCTTAATCTTGGAAGCGGGTACCAGGACACTATCGTGCCTTACCATGATGGCATTTCTTATACGGGTCAACATATCAGCAATTGGGTCTGTCACTGTCACACCTACCATTATTACTTTAGCTTACCAGCTGGATTTTCTTACGCCAGGGAGTTGCGCATCAAGAGCCAAGTGCCTGAAACATATCCGGCAGATGCCGAATTTGCGTATGTAAGCCCGGGGCCGTCCGCAGATCTTGCACCGGTTGTGCTTGCGCACCGCGAACTTGGGCTTGCGCTGTGATTTCAGAATCATTGATTTCTTAGCCATGATTAATCCTCTCCCTCCTTCGCGAAGGGCATGCCCAGCAGCTCCAGCAGGCGTTTGCCGTCCTCGTCGTTCCTGGCGGTGGTTACGATTGATATTTCCATGCCGCGTATCTTGTCAACCTTGTCATACTCTATTTCCGGGAACAGGATTTGCTCTTTGAGCCCCAGCGTGTAGTTGCCGCGGCCGTCGAAAGCCTCCCCGGAAACTCCCTGGAACTCGTGCATGCGGGGGAGCACCGCGTTGACCAGCTTATCGAAGAAAGCCCACATGCGCTCGCCGCGTAAAGTCACCTTGAGGCCGATGGGCATCCCCTGCCGCAGCTTGAAATTGGCGATGGACTTGCGCGAGCGGGTGGTCAGGGCGTGCTGCCCGGCGATAGCCACCAGGTCCGCCTCCGCCGCTTCCAGACTCTTGGCGTTGGCGATAGCCTCGCCCATGCCTATATTGAGCACTATTTTCTCCATGCGGGGCACCTGCATCACGTTATCGTAGCCGCAGAGCTCCTGCAAACGGGAAACTACTTCTTTGGTGTATTTTTCTTTTAATCTGGCCATTAGTCTATCACCTCATGGCAGACGCGGCATACCCTTACGCGGCGGCCGTCTTCCAGCTTCTGCGCGCCTACGCGCGCGGGCTTGCTGCACTTGCTGCACAGGTACATTACCTTGGAGACGTGCAGGGGCGCTTCGATATCGATAATGCCGGCCTGCCGGGCGGCTCCCTTGGCTTTGGAGTGCTTCTTTACGAAATTCAAGCCTTCAACGATAATTTTCTGCTGCTGCGGGTAGGCAAAGCGGACCTTGCCTTTTTTCCCTTTGTCCTTGCCCGCGATAACGAGCACGGTATCGTCTTTTTGTATCTTCATAATTATCTCTGCCTTTTATAATACCTCCGGCGCCAGCGAGACAATTTTGGTATACTGCTTGTCTCTCAGTTCCCTGGCTACCGGGCCGAAAATGCGGGTGCCCTTGGGGTTGTTCTTATCGCTCAGGATAACCGCCGCGTTTTCATCGAATTTAATGTAAGAGCCGTCCGGCCGGCGGAAAGGGTAGACGGTACGCACTACCACCGCCCGTACCACGTCGCCCTTCTTGGTGGCGGCATTGGGGGTGGCTTTCTTTACCGAGGCCACGATGGTATCGCCGAGATAGGCGTACCGGCGCCGGGTGCCGCCCAGGACGTTGATGCACATTATCTCACGTGCCCCGGAGTTATCGGCTACCTTGAGTCTGGAATTCATCTGAATCATGTTAGTCCCACCAATATCCTAGTTCGTTATTTCTTCCGGCTTGATTTCCGCCACTTCGCCTTTGGTTACTATCTCAATAACGCGCCATCTCTTCAGTTTGGAGAGCGGGCGGGTCTCCTCGATTTTCACGGTATCGCCAATCTTGCTTATCTTGTTTTCATCATGAGCGTAGTATTTAACCACCCGGCGGATGATCTTCTTATATAGCGGGTGACGCCGGGGCGTATCCACGGCAACGACCACGGTCTTGTTCATGATATCGCTGACTACTTTACCGTACCTGGTCTTGCGTTTTATTTCCATAGTATCCAATCCTACCTTATCCCCAGTTGTCTTTCCGCGATGATGGTCTTGATGCGGGCAACCTTCCGTCTGACCCGCCGGACCTCGCGGTGATTTACGAGCTGCTTGGTGGAGAGGCGAAAGCGCAGGTTGAACAGCTCCTGGTGGGTGTCTTCCAGCAGCTTCGCCAGGTCTTCCGTGCTTAATTCTCTTACATCCTTAACTTTAGACGCCATGGCTCCCTACTTTGCCACCTCATCCGCGCCGGTGGCGAGACTTTCTTTATAGACGAAACGCGTTTTCAAGGGCAATTTGTGGGCGGCGAGGCGGATGGCATCCTTGGCCACCTTTTCCCCCACGCCGGACATTTCAAACATGACTCTCCCGGCCTTAACGACTGCCACCCAGTGGTCCGGCAGTCCCTTGCCGCTGCCCATACGGGTTTCCGCGGGCTTCTTGGTCACGGGCTTGTCCGGGAAAATGCGTATCCACACCTGGCCGCCGCGGCGGATATGGCGGGTAATGGCGCGGCGTGCCGCCTCTATCTGGGCGCTGGTTAGCCAGGCGGACTCCATTGCCTGGAGCCCGTATTCCCCAAAGCTCACGGTATTGCCGGCATGGGCTTTACCGCGGCGGGAGCCCCGTTGTGATTTCCGGTATTTTACACGCTTGGGCTGATCCATGCTATTCCTCTTCCTTGTGCTTAGTTACCCCGGATTTCCTGGTGGTCCTGGCCGGGGGTTCCGGAGTTTCCGGGATTTCCGCGGCGGGCCTGGCGGCTTTCTTGGCCTTGGGTTTGGCCTCTTCTTCCGCTTCCGCCTCGGCGGGTTTAACGGCTTTCTTTACCTTGGGTTTGGCGGCTTTTTCTTCCGCTTCAGGGGCAGCCGCTTTAGTTGCTTTAGCTGCCTTGGCCGGTTTTTCTTCGGCCTTGGCTACGGCTGCTGCCAGTTTTTCTCCGACGATGGAAACGTGGCCGGCTTTAGGCGCCCGGCCGGACTTTTCTTCCGCGGCGGGCGCGGCTTTTACTGCTTTGGCCGGTTTTTCCTCGGCGGCAGGGGCGGGGGCTGCTTTAGCGGCGGCCTCCGCCGGTTTTTCCGCGGCGGTATCCGCGGCGGCTTCCGCCGGTTTTTCTTCAGGCTCGGCCGTCTTGATTTCCGGCAGCACCTGTCCTTTATATATCCATACTTTTACCCCGATGCGCCCCAGCGTGGTGTGCGCCTCGGTGAAACCGTAATCGATATCAGCTCTCAAAGTGTGCAGCGGCACCTGGCCCTCGTGCATGGTCTGGCGGCGGGCTATTTCCGCGTTGGCCAGGCGGCCGGCGGCGCTCACTTTAACGCCCTTGGCGCCGGACTGCAATGACCGGAAAATGGCCTGTTTCATGGCGCGCCGGTAGGCTACGCGGCGCTCTATCTGTTCCGCCACGGAACGCGCCACCAGGTAGGCGTCCATCTCCGGCTGGCGGATTTCCTGGATGTTCAGCCTCACCTTTTTGCTGATGAGCGCTTCAAGGTTCTGGCGCATTTCATCCACGCGCGAACCGCCCCGGCCGATGACGATGCCGGGTCTGGCGGTATGCAAAGTGATAGTTACATCTTTGGCCTGGCGGTCGATTTCTACCAGTGAGATGCCGGCTTCCGGGTACTTGTTTTTGATGTATTGCCGGAGCTTGTTATCCTCCTGGATAAATTCGGCATAGTGAGCCTCACTATACCATTTCGACTGCCAGTCTTTGATGACTCCAAGTCTGAATCCTATGGGGTGTACTTTATGACCCAATTAGCCCTCCTGCTCTGCAACTATCACGGTGACGTGGCTGGAATTCTTATGTAAGGGGCTGGCCCGCCCCCTCGACCGCGCCCGGAAGCGGCGCATGCTGCGCGCGACATCTACATTAATCTTGACCACTATGAGGTCCGCGGGGTCCATCTGAAAGTTGTTTTCCGCATTAGCCACGGCGGAACGTACCACCTTGGCGATAAGCCTCGCCTTGGGTGACGGAGCGTAGCGCAGCAGGTTCAGCGCTTCGTCAACTCTCTTGCCCCGCACCATGTCCACCAGTGGCCGCATCTTGCTGGCGGGCATGCCGGTGTCTTTAGCTATAGCTTTTACTTCCACTTTAATTCACCTTATCCCAGGTTACTCTTTATCTGACTTGGTCCCGTGCCCTCTGAAGGTGCGGGTAGGGGCAAACTCGCCGAGTTTATGGCCGACCATGTTTTCGTTGATATAGATGGGCACATGCCGGCGGCCGTCATGCACGCCGATTGTTAAACCCACCATCTGCGGTAAAATCGTAGAGCGCCTCGCCCAGGTCTTGATTACGGTTTTCTTGCCGGAGCGTATCGCGGCGTCTACGTGTTTTTCCAGCTTTTCATCAACTGCCGGTCCCTTTTTAGTAGATCTTGACATGTTCCCTCTTTAACCGCCTATTTGCCTCTGCGTTTTACAATCAATTTATCGGATGCCTTCGGCTTGCGGGTCTTGTAGCCGAGGGCCGGTTTGCCCCACGGTGTCTTGGGTCCAGGCATACCGATGGGGGAGCGGCCTTCGCCGCCGCCATGGGGATGGTCGCGGGGGCTCATTACCGAGCCTCTAACGGTGGGACGCCAGCCCATGTGCCGCTTGCGCCCGGCCTTGCCCAGGCTGATATTCTGGTGCTCCAGGTTCCCGATTTGCCCCACGGTGGCGATGCACTCGCTCAGGATGCGGCGGATTTCGCCGGAGGGGAGGCGGATAAGGACGTTATCGCCTTCCTTGACCATCAGCTGGGCGGAGCCGCCGGCGCTGCGCACCATCTGGCCGCCGCGCCCTTTCTGTACCTCGATGTTATGTATCTCGATGCCGGTGGGCATCAGTTTCATGGGCATGGAGTTGCCCGGTTTAATTTCTGCGTTGTTGCCGGACATCACCGTATCGCCGACATTCAGGCCGACCGGCGCGATGATGTAGCGCTTTTCCCCGTCCACGTAGTAGATGAGGGCGATGCGCGCCGAGCGGTTGGGGTCGTACTCGATGGAGGCAACCTTGCCGGGGATATCGAACTTGTCCCGCTTGAAATCTATAATGCGCAGTTTGCGCTTTTCGCCGCCGCCGCGGTGGCGCACGGTGATTTTGCCGCGGTTGTTGCGCCCGGCTTTGCTTTTCTTGGCCACAGTCAGCGATTTCTCCGGCTTGCTCCTGGTAATCTCGTCGAAGGTATAGCTGCTCTGGTTGCGCCGGCCGGGAGAGGTCGGACGATATATTTTTATAGCCACCTGGCTTCCCCTTTCATACTATACGCCTTCAAAGTACTCTATTTTGTCCCCCGCCTTGAGGGTGACGATTGCTTTTTTCCAGGGCAAAGTGTGCACCATCCGGCGTCCCATTCGCTTGGTCTTGCCGCGCACGGTGACCACGTTGACTCCCATGACCGTGACTTTGAACGCTTTTTCCACCGCCTGTTTTATCATCAGCTTGTTGGCCCCGTCAGCGATTTCAAAGACGTATTTATTCAAATCCTGCAATGCCGTGCTTTTTTCCGTAATCAGCGGACGGCGCAGCACCTCATAAAGATGCATTATTCGCCCCCTTTGGCTGCCCCGTTGTCCCAGAGCTTTTCCGCGACGCGAACGGCCGCCTCGGTCATGAGCAGCGTCTTGTGTGACATGATATCTATAACATTCAATACGCTGGCCGGCATGGTGGTGACGGCCGGGATGTTGCGGGCTGACTTTACCACGTTTGCCTCCGTCGCGGGGGTGACGATGAGGGCGGAGGACTCTATGCCCAGTGCATTCAGCACGTTTATCATATTTTTGGTCTTGACCTCGGTGAAGTCAAAAGCGTCCAGCACTTTCAAATCGCCTTCGCCGGCTTTGGAGGAAAGGAGGCAGCGCAGGGCTAAACGGCGCATTTTCTTGGGTGTATCCTGGCGGTAGTCCCGCGGGTGGGGCCCGAAAGCCACGCCGCCGCCGCGGCGGGTAGGGGATTTCTTGCTGCCGGCGCGGGCGTTGCCGGTGCCCTTCTGCCGGTAAAGCTTCTTGGTGCTGCCGTTGATCATGCCGCGGGTCTTGCTGGCCGCCGTGCCCTGGCGGGCGTTGGCCTGCAAACCGACCATTACCTGGTGGACGACCGTCTCATTGAACGGCACGCCGAAAACGGCATCGCTTATATCTATTTTCCGGACTTCTTCACCGGCAATGTTAAAAACTGGAACCTGCACCTTACTTTTTCTCCCTCTTCGTCTTTTGTATCAGCACCAGTCCGTTGGTCATGCCCGGCACCGCCCCTTTAATCAGCAAAAGATTGCGGGCGGGGTCGGATTCCAGCACCTCCAGGTTGCTCACGGTGACGCGTGCGCTGCCCATGTGTCCCGCCATGCGCAGTCCCTTATACACGCGCCCGGGGCTGGTATTGGAGCCGACGGAGCCGGGGGCGCGCCACCGGTCGGACTGGCCGTGGGTTTTGGGACCGCCGTTGAAATGGTAGCGCTTTACGCCGCCGGCGAACCCTTTACCCTTGCTTATGCCGCATACATCGACGATGTCTCCGGCTTTGAACAGGCTGACGTCTATTTTCTGCCCGGCCTCAACCTTGGGGCCGTTTTCCAGGCGGAACTCCCGCATGTAGCGGAACTTGACCGTCTCTTTTTCCTTGGCTTTGCTCTTCTTGGCGGCGGTCTTGTTCTTCTTCACCTCGCCAAAGCCGAGCTGCGCGGCTACGTAACCGTCTTTCTCCATGGTCTTGACCTGCACCACGGTGCAGGGCCCGGCCTGGATGGCGGTTACGGCTTCGGTCTTGCCGCCCTTGCCGTAGATCTGGGTCATGCCCAGTTTTTTACCTAAAATTCCTTCAGTCATAATGCCACCAATCAAATTAAAGCTTGATATCTATTTCCACGCCGGACGGCAGGTTCAGCTTGGTCAGCGCATCGATAGTTTTGGAAGTAGTCTCGATGATATCTATCAGGCGCTTGTGCGTCCGTATCTCGAACTGCTCCTGGGAGTCTTTATCGATGAAAGGGGAGCGGATAACGCTGAACTTCTGGATAGTGGTCGGCAGCGGTACCGGTCCCACGGCCACCGCGCCGGTGCTTTCCACCGCTTCCAGAATTTGCCGTGCCGATAGGTCCACCACCTTGTGGTCATAGCCCTTGAGTTTGATGCGGATTTTCTGTTTAGCCATTTTTCTTGCCTACAGCCTTTTCTAAAATCTCGTCCGTCATGTTAGACGGCAGTTGCTCGTAACTGTTGAATTCCAGCGAGTGGGTGGCCCGCCCCTGCGTTAAGGAGCGCAGGCCGGTGGCGTAGCCGAATGATTCCGCCAGGGGGATGAGGCAGTGGATGATGAAAGTATCTCCCTGAGGGTCTATTTTGCCTATACGCCCGCGCCGTGAGTTCAGGTCGCCGATAATATCGCCCAGGAACTGTTCCGGCGTCACCACTTCCAGTTTCATAATGGGTTCCAGCAAAATCGGTCTGGCTTTCCTCACGCCTTCGCGGACGGCCAGCGAGCCAGCCATTTTGAAAGCCATTTCCGATGAGTCTACGTCATGGTAGCTGCCGTCATAAAGGGTGGCTTTGACATCCACCACCGGGTAGCCGGCCAGTACGCCGGTTTCCATCGCTTCTTTAATGCCGGCCTTGACCGGGTTGATGTACTGCCGCGGTATGGTGGCGCCCTTGATGGCATCCACGAACTCGAAGCCCTTGCCGCGCGGCTGCGGCTCGAAAGCCACGTTGACCACGCCGTACTGGCCGTGGCCGCCGCTCTGGCGGACGAACCTGCCTTCCGCTTTTACCGGCATGGTGATGGTCTCTTTATAGGCCACGCGCGGGTTGCCTACCTTCACGCCCACGTTAAATTCGCGGATGAGCCGTGAAGTAATGACTTCCAGGTGCAGCTCGCCCATGCCGGAGACTACCGTCTGGCCGGTCTCCTCGTTAAAGTTCACCTTGAAAGTGGGGTCTTCTTCCGTCAGTTTCTGTAAAGCTTCGCCGAGTTTATCCTGGTCGGCCCGGGTCTTGGGCTCGACGGCGATGGAAATAACAGGTTCGGGGAAGCGGATGGATTCGAGTAGGATGGACTGGGCTGTTTCACAGAGGGTATCGCCGGTGAAGGTATTTTTAAGTCCGAGGGTGGCAACGATGGAGCCGGTATCAGCGGAGGTAATGTCCTCGCGATGATTGGCGTGCATCAAGAGAAGGCGGCCAATGCGTTCCGGCCTTTCGCGGGTCGGATTGAACACCTGAGCGCCCACCTTAACCTTACCGGAATAGACTCTAAAATAAACGAGCCGGCCCACGAAGGGGTCGGTCACGACTTTAAATGCCAGGGCGGAGAAGGGAGCGTCATCGCTGGCTTCACGGGTAATTTTCTCTTCGGTCTTGGGGTTGGTCCCGTCCACCGGCGGCACATCCAGCGGGGAGGGCAGGTAATCGACGATAGCGTCGAGCAGGAGCTGGATACCCATGTTGCGCAGGGCGCTGCCGCAGATAACGGGCACGCCTTTGATGGCCAGGGTTACGCGCCGTAAAGCCTGTTTCAGCTCCGCGGACTCTACTTTTTTGCCTTCCACGAAGGCAATCATCATCGCGTCGTCATGCTCGGCTAATTTGGCAATCAGGTGCTGCCGGGCTTCTTCCACGCGCTCTTTTTCTTCTTCCGGTACGGGCATTTCTTCCCGCGGCGTATCGGGGTCGCCGGAGAAGCGCCACGCCTTGTTTTCCACCAGGTCCACCACGCCGTGATAGCGGTCTTCGGCGCCCAGTGGGTAATGTATGGGGAGCGGGGTGGCTAAAAGGCGCGTTTCAATCATGGAGATGGTGCGGGTGAAACTCGCGCCGATGCGGTCCATTTTATTGATATAGCAGATGCGCGGCACCTTGTACCTGTCCGCCTGGCGCCAGACTGTTTCGCTCTGCGCTTCCACGCCGGAAACAGCATCGAAGACGACTACCCCGCCGTCCAGGACGCGCAGGCTGCGCTCTACTTCCGCGGTGAAATCAACGTGTCCGGGAGTATCTATAATATTGATGCGGTGGTCCAGCCAGTAGCAGGTGGTAGCCGCCGCCGTGATGGTAATGCCGCGTTCCCTTTCCTGGTCCATCCAGTCCATGACGGCCGTGCCTTCATGCACCTCGCCCAGTTTATAGGTCTTGCCCGTATGATAAAGTATCCTCTCGGTGACGGTGGTCTTGCCGGCATCGATGTGGGCGATGATACCTATATTGCGAATGTCTTCCAGAGGAAATTCCCGGGGCACTTTTTTATCTCCCGCCATCTGATTATTTACGTTAATACCTGTGTTAGTTACCAAATCCTCTACCACCTGTAATGGGCAAAGGCACGGTTAGCCTCGGCCATTTTATGCGTGTCTTCACGCTTCTTAATCGTGTTTCCCTGTCCCTGGAAGGCCTCGGACAACTCATCAGCCAGTTTTTCATTCATCGCCTTGCCTTTTCTTGACCGGGCGGATGCAATCAGCCAGGTGAGGGCAAGGAACAGACCGCGGTCCGGGGCGACTTCCACCGGGACCTGGTACGTAGCGCCGCCGACACGCCGCGGTTTTACCTGGAGGAGGGGGGTAACGTTCTTAACCGCCTGTTCCAGCGCCGCCGCCGGGTCCTTGGAGACGTGCTGTCCCAGTTTCTCCAGTGCATTGTAAACGATGTTTTCCGCCGTTCTTTTCTTACCGCGCTCCATTACTTTAATAATAAGCTGCGATACCGTAACGCTGCGGTACTTGGCATCCGGAACGATTTCTCTTTTTACTGATCTAGCTCTTCTCGCCATTATAATCCCTCGTATTAGGCTTAGGCCTCAGCGGCTTTGGCTTTAGCTTTCTTGGCGCCGTATTTACTGCGGCCCTGCTTGCGGTTCTGTACGCCGGTGGTATCCATGGTCCCCCGGATGATGTGATAGCGGACGCCGGGTAGGTCCGGGACGCGGCCGCCGCGGATAAGTACGACCGAGTGTTCCTGGAGCTCGTGGCCCTCGCCGGGGATATAAGCGGTGACCTCGATATGGTTAGTCAGCCTTACCTTGGCTATCTTGCGCAAAGCGGAATTAGGTTTCTTGGGGGTGGTGGTCTTTACCTGGATGCAAACGCCGCGTTTCTGCGGGGAACTTTTACCCTGCAATACACGGTTTTTCAGTGAGTTATAGGTGAACGTGAGTGCCGGCGTTTTGTCCTTGGTGGTTGCCTTGCGCCGCCCTTTGCGGACCAGCTGATTTATTGTTGGCATTATTCTTTTTCTTTACCCCCTAACAATTACAATGGATGGGCTCGGCCCATCCATTACGAATTCTTGTAATGTGATAGAGAGAGGTTTGTAAGCTCAATCTATCTACGTTTACTGAATTCCTAGCACCAAACATTTAATGTAACACATCATGGCACTGTCTGTCAATATCTTTGCTAGGTAACTTGGGGATACGTTTCTCAAGGCCTGCAACGGCGGCGGAACGGGGCGCATTTCAAGGTGGAGGAGGGGAGGTTAAAGGCTGTCCAGCGCCTTGTTGGCCAGGGCGTCCGCGGCGGCATTCTGGGCGCGCGGTATGTGGCTAATACTGAAGCTTTCCAGCGATCCTATCAGCTTCACCGCTTCCTGGTACAGGGGGCGGAGGGCGGCGTTTTTTATCTTGTAGAGTCCGTTGAGTTGTTTCACCATTAGCTCGGAGTCGGACTTCACCGTCACCTGCCTGGCGCCCAGGGAGATGGCTTTTTCCAGACCGGCGATGATGGCGCGGTATTCCGCCTGGTTGTTGGTGGTAGGGCCGAGGCGGCGGGAAACGGTGGCGGCGATATGGCCCGTCTCGTCTTTAATGACCACCCCTATAGCCGCCGGCCCCGGGTTGCCCCGCGCCGCGCCGTCCGTATATATCGTGACTTTGTTGATGCTCAATTTAGCTTTCAGGCAATAAACAGGATGCGACCGCAGCTGCCGCACAGTATCGGCTGGCCGCTGCGGGCTCTCTGGAGGGCGCTGGCGGAAAGGGAGATGCGGCAGGTTTGGCAGATGCCCTGTTCCACCCTGGCTACCGCCTGTTTCTTCTGCTGGCGGACTTTTTCATAAAGGGCTACGGCGGCGTCATCTATCTGTTCCACCAGCTGGCGGCGCTTTTCCCGCAGGCCAGACAGGACTTTCTTGAGCAGCTCGATGTCCGCGGCCAGTTGGGTCTGCTGTTTGCCCCACTCATCCTCCAGTCCGGCGTAGTCCTTGATAAGGGCGGTAACCTGCTGTTCGGTTTCTTCCACCTGTTCGATGATATCCAGCACCTTGTTTTCCAGGGGGTCGTTCAAATTTTTAAGGTTGGTTATCTCGTGCTGGAGGTTGGAAAGCTCTTTGGGGTTTTTTATCGTGCCGCCGTAAAGCTGCTTTTCCGCGGCCTCGATTTTGCTCAGGATATCGTCCACCTGCCCCTCGGTATCGCGCCGGGCGTGCTTAAGGTCGGCCAAACGCTTTTGCGCCGCGTCCAGCGTGCTTTGCGCCGCGTCCAGCGTGTCCCTTCTCCCCAGCTGGCCGGTCTTCAGCACCAGCGTCTGTGACGTGGACTCGATATCATTATCGAACTCCTGGAGTTCATAAAGTTGTTTGGTAATGGGCATAGCCTTCTCCGTGCCTATTCTATAACGGGAGGATGATAATAGCAACCGGAGGAAAAACAATATTGCCATATGGTATATGTGGTGCTCTCGTATTGCATTAGGCATGTAGTCAAGGTAAAATTACAGCAATGAAAATAGTTAAAGTTACCCTCGCCGCTAAAAGCTATGAGATACGGGTGGGGAGCGGGATAATGGCGGACGCCGGTCTGTGGCTTAAGGAACAGGGACTGGCCGGTAAAGCGGTAATCATCACGGACAGCAACGTGGGGCCGCTTTACGCCGCAGCGCTGGGAAAAAGCCTGGCTGGAGCCGGATTCAAAGTAACGGTTATCCTGATACCCGCCGGGGAAGAGCAAAAGACATTAGCTGTTGCCGGTCTGCTTTATAAAAAACTCGCGGCTAACTACGCGGAGAGAAGCACGTCCGTGCTGGCGCTGGGGGGTGGGGTAGTCGGCGATCTCGCCGGTTTTGTGGCCGCCACCTATATGCGCGGGGTGCCCCTGGTTCAGCTGCCTACCACTCTCCTGGCGATGGTGGACAGCAGCGTGGGGGGCAAGACCGCCGTTGACCACGGCCAGATGAAAAACATCGTCGGCGCATTCTACCAGCCGCGACTGGTTATCGCGGATATCGATACGTTAAAAACTCTCCCCCAAAAAGAGCTGAGCAACGGTCTGGCGGAGGTTATCAAGGCAGCGGCGATATTCGACGAAGATTTTTTCCGGTTCCTGGAAGAGCATATGGGGCAGGCCATGGCCTTTGCCCCAGACGTTTTGGAGGAAATCGTTATCCGGAGTATTTCACATAAAGCGGAAATCGTGGGCCGCGACGAAAAAGAGTCCGGCGAGCGCATTCTCCTGAACTACGGGCATACCGTCGGTCACGCCGTCGAGGCGGTCTCCGGCTTTACCCTGAAGCACGGGCAGGCGGTGGCGCTGGGCATGCTGGCGGAAAACCGCATCGCGGTAAAAATGGGTATGCTTTCGGAAGGAGACGCCGCCCGGATTGAAACGTTAATCAGGCAGGCCGGTTTGCCGTTTATTTTGCCGAATTTTACGGAAGCGGAAAAAGAAAAGGTGCTGGAATTCATCAAACATGATAAAAAAGTCTTGAACGACCGTGTCCGGTTCGTGCTGCTTGAAGGCATCGGCCGTTCGGTAGTATCGGATGCCGTTGGACCGGGACTGGTTAAGGAGGTACTCTTTGGCCGGGGAAAGACCTAAAATTTGCGCCGTCATTACTAGCGATGATATTACCGCCGTGAGCCGGGCGGAGACCGCCGTCGACCTCTGGGAGGTGCGTATCGACCTTATCGGCAAGGGGTGGCGGGAGATAGCGGGGACACTGAAAAAGCCCTGGATAGCCTGTAACCGCCGGGTGGAGGAGGGGGGCAAATGGCAGGACGGCGAGCCGCGGCGCATCGAGGAGCTTTTAAGCGCCCTGGAACTGGGGGCGGATACTATTGATATCGAGCTGGCCACGCCGGGGGTGGAAACAATCGTTCAGCAAATCAAGGAGCGCGCCGAATGCCTCGTTTCCTGCCACAACCTGGAGGAAACACCGCCGCTGGACCGCCTGAAGCAGATCGTCATCAACCAGCTGGCGGCCGGGGCGGATATCTGTAAGGTCGTGACCGCGGCGCGCTGCTTTAGGGATAACCTGGAGATGCTGCAGCTCATCACGGACTTCCAAAACGTGCAAATCAGCGCCTTCGCCACGGGTGCGGCCGGGCAGCTTTCCAGGGTGCTTTGCCCGCTGGCCGGCGGCTGCTTTACCTACGCGTCTCTGGGCGAGGGAAAAGAGTCGGCGGAGGGGCAGGTAACGGTGGGAGAGCTGCGGAAAATTTACGCCATACTCGAGGGCAGCGCGGACGACTGGAGTGACGTTCAGGTAGACCTATGATTGACGCGGCGAAGATGGTAAATATCTCCGGTAAGACCCGCATCTGCGCCCTCATCGGCGACCCCGTGGAGCACAGCATGTCCCCGGTTATGCACAACGCCTGCTATCAAAAGCTGGGGCTGGACTACGCTTATATCCCCTTCCGCGTCAGGCCGGAGGCGCTGTCTCAAGCGGTGGCGGGCCTGCGGGCTTTAAACGTCAGGGGTTTCAACGTCACCATCCCGCATAAAGTGGCCGTGATACCGCTGCTGGACGGCCTCGACCCTCTGGCGGAGAAAATAGGGGCGGTCAATACCGTGGTGAATACGGACGGCAGGCTGTGGGGCTTTAACACGGACGCCGAGGGATTTTTGCAGTCGTTGCTGGCCGCCGGCATCAAGCCGGAGGGAAAAAAGATAACGGTGGTGGGGGCGGGCGGGGCCTCCCGCGCCGTCAGCTATATCTTGGCGCAACACGGCGCCCGTATCACCATTGTTAACCGGAAACAGGAGCTGGACTGGGCGGAAAACATCGCCGCGTTGTTAAGGGCGGATTTCCCGCGGGAAGTGCGAGTTTACGAGCTGGCACAGCTGGCCGAAGCGTTACATAGCGCCGACCTGCTGGTTAACGCCACCAGCGTGGGCATGAGCCCGAACCCTGATGCCGCCCCGGTCCCGGCCGAACTGTTAGCTGGAATCCCGGCGGTATTTGATATCGTGTATAATCCGCTGGAAACGCGGCTGCTCCGGGAAGCCGGAGCAGCAGGCGCTAAAACGGTGGGCGGCATAGACATGCTGGCCTGGCAGGGCGCCTTGGCCTTTGAGAAGTGGACGGGGCAAAAAGCGCCTCTGGACTTAATGCGGGACGAAGCTATTAAAATGCTAGGCGAAACAAAAAACTAGCCTGTCACCATTATACACTGGTTTGCACAAGCATCCTCTCCCTTTACGAAAGGGAGAGTTAGTGAGGGTTTTTAGCAATAGTGAAAACAAGCGTAGCCTTAATCGGCTTTATGGGGACCGGTAAAACGGCGGTGGGCCGGCGGCTGGCGGACAAGCTCGGCAGGGAGTTCGTGGAGCTGGACGCCCTTATCGAGCAGCGGGCCGGCAAGCCCATCCCGGAGATATTCCGCCAGGACGGCGAGATACGCTTCCGCGAGCTGGAAATAGAGGTGACGCGGGACATCACCGGCAGGAAAAACGCGGTCATCGCCTGCGGCGGCGGCCTCGTCCTCAATAAAATAAACGTTGACCGTTTGCGGCGGGAGTGTGTTATAGTGTGCCTGGAGGCGTCGCCGTCGGTTATATTAAAGCGGACTTCCGCGGATAAAGACGGCCGGCCGCTTTTAGCCGTGGCTGACCGGGCGCGGCAGATAAAAGAGCTTTTGGCGTTCCGCCGGCCTTACTACTGCCGGGCGGCGGAAATTACCGTAGATACCTCAAGAATGAACATTGACGCGGTAGCGGATAAAATTATCGGGATGATAAATGAACATGAAAGCAACGGTTGACATAAGCGAGGTCAAGGGTAAAGTGTCCGTCCCTTCCTCCAAGAGCCTGACCATACGCGCTCTGATGTGCGCCGCTTTGAGCCGGGGGGAAAGCGAGATATCCAATCCCCTGGTCAGCGATGATACCAATGCCGCCGCCGCCGTGCTGGAGAAAATAGGGGTGGGGATAGTTAAAGATAACAACGTATGGCGGGTGTCCGGCGGTAAACTCCGCATGCCGGTAGGGGATATCGACTGCGGCGAGTCCGCGACGACGATGCGCTTTCTTACCGCTATTATCGCGCTGGTGCCGGGGGAGCACCGCCTGGTGGGCGGCCCCATGCTTACCAAAAGGCCGATACGCCCGCTGGTGGAAGCCCTGGCCAGGCTGGGCGTTAAGGGCGCCACCGCCGGCAAGACCACCCCTCCGGTGACCATTACCGGGGGTACTTTCACCGGGGGCGCCACGCTGATTGAAGGCAATGTCAGCTCCCAGTACATTTCGGCGCTGCTCCTTCTGGCGCCGTTTTCCAAGACGGCCACCAGCATCAAGCTGACCACCCCCCTCACCTCCCGTCCCTACGTGCTCATGACGATCTGGTGCCTCAAGCAGTTTGGTATCAACGTCACCGTAGGGGCGAACCGGTTCCTGGTCAAACGCCAGCGCTACCAGCCGGCTAAAGTGAATGTGGAAGGTGACTGGTCCACGGCGTCCTATTTTCTGGCGCTCGGGGCTATTTCTGAAGAGGGTATTCAGATAGAAAACCTCAAGACCGCCAGCTTCCAGGGCGACCGCGTGATGCTGGATTTCCTGCGCGGCATGGGGGCGGCGGTGCGTGTTTCCGGGGATACCGTTACCGTCAGCCGCAATCGACTCCGCGCTATCAATGCCGACCTTTCCGACTGTATTGATTTGCTGCCGACTCTGGCCGTGCTGGCCGCCCTGGCGGAAGGGCAGAGCGTGTTCGTCGGCGTGGGCCGCGCCCGCATTAAGGAGTCGAACCGCGTGGCGGCGGTCAAGGACGGCCTGCTTAAAATGGGCGTTAACGTTGTCGAGCAGGGCGACCGGCTGGCCATCACCGGACTGAAAATAGCCAAAAAGCCCGTTATGGAAGATGAAGAAGACGCCGGCGAGACCTCCCCGGCCCAACCCGGAGCCGCGGCTACGCCGCCAAAAGAGCCGGTAGTAATTGATAGCTACGGCGACCACCGTATCGCCATGGCTTTCGCGGTACTGGGGGCGTCGCTGGGGGGTATTACCATAGACGGCGCCGAGTGCGTCACCAAGACCTTTCCCGGTTTCTGGGAAGCATTCGCCGGCATAGGGGGTAAAATAAGGAAACATGAGTAACAGCATCGGCAAATTATTTACCATCACCAGCTTCGGGGAGAGCCACGGTAAAGCGGTGGGGATAATCGTTGACGGCTGTCCGGCCGGCCTGCCGCTGGCTGAGGCGGATATCCAGCCGGATCTGGACCGGCGGCGTTCCGGCGGCGGCGCGGCTGCCACGGCGCGGCGGGAAAATGATAAAGCTGAAATCCTCTCCGGCGTCAGCGGCGGTTTCACTACCGGCGCGCCGCTCTGTATGCTGGTACGCAATGAAGATGTTGATTCCTCCGCCTACGATAAATTGGGGGCTGAACTCCGCCCCGGCCACGCGGACTACACCGCTTACCTGAAATACGGCGGCTTTAATGATAAACGCGGCGGGGGCCGGTTTTCCGGTCGCATTACCGCCTCTTTCGTTATGGCGGGTGCCGTCGCTAAAAAGCTGCTGGGCACTATCGGCGTGGAAATCGCCGCCCATACGGTGGAGATTGGCGGGATTCCGGCCAAAGCGGTCGATTATAAAGAGATAAAGAAGCTTTCGTCGGCCGACCCCCTTTGCTGCGCCGACCCCGCGGCGTCAAAGCAGATGCAGGCGCATATTATTAAAACGAAAGAGGCCGGGGACAGCCTGGGCGGCATTATCGAGGGCGTCGCTTTAGGCCTGCCGGCGGGCCTGGGCGGGCCGGTCTTTGATAGCCTGGACGGTGACCTGGCTAAAGCCCTGTTTGCCATCCCGGCCGTCAAAGGGGTGGCGTTCGGGGCGGGGTTTGCTTCCGCCCGCCTGAAGGGGTCGGAAAATAATGACGCTTTTATGATGAAAGACGGTAAAATTATTACCGGGACCAATAACGCCGGGGGGATTTTGGGGGGCATCAGCACCGGCATGCCGCTGGTGGTCAGGGTCGCCGTCAAGCCCACGCCCTCCATCGCTCTGGAGCAGGCGACGGTGGATATCGCGGCCATGCAGGAGACCACCATTAAAGTGGGCGGGCGGCATGACGCCTGCATCGTTCCCCGCGCGGTAGTGGTGGTGGAAGCCATGATGGCGGTCACGCTGTGCGACTTCTCCCTGCGGGCGGGAATAATGTCGAGAGTGTTGAAATGAACATTGATGAATTAAGGAAGAAAATCGACGCCATAGACGCGCAGATAGTGGCGCTTATCTCCGAGCGGCAAAACGTCTCCAGAGAAATCGGTAAGGGCAAGAACAAGACCAGCCGCCTTATCGAGGACCGGGAGCGGGAGCTGCGCGTGCTCAAACACGTGCGGGAGCTGGCGCGGGATAACAAGATAAGCCCGGCGGATATAGAGGTAATTTACCAGCAAATCATCACCGCCAGCAAGAAGATACAGGGGGTGGCGGTGGCTTTCCAGGGCGAGCCGGGAGCTTACTCGGAGGAAGCGGCGGTTCGCTTTTTCGGCAAGTCCACCAAGGGTATTCCTTACGAAGGCCTCGATGGGGTCTTCGATGCGGTGGAGCGGGGGGATGCCCCTTTCGCTATGGTGCCGGTGGAAAACTCGCTGGAGGGCAGCATCACCCGGGCTTATGACCTGCTCCTGGACTCGCCGCTGATGGTCTGCGGGGAGACGGAGCTGCGCATCAGCCACTGCCTGATTGCCCTGGAAGGCGCGGGACTGGACACTATCAAGTACGTTTATTCCCACCCCCAGGCGCTGGGGCAGAGTCGCAGCTTTTTAAAAAAGCTAAACGCGGAAATCGTGCCCGCCTCGGATACGGCCGGCAGCGTCCGCATGATTAAGGAGGCGGGCAGGCTGGACTGCGCCGCCGTCGCCTCCGCCAGGGCCGCCGAGCTTTACGGCCTGAAGATACTGGCCAAAGAGATTGAAGATAACCCCCATAACTTTACCCGGTTCTTCGTCCTGTCTAAAGAGGACTCCCCGCCCACCGGCAACGATAAAACATCTATCGTGTTCTCCCTCAAGCACAAGCCGGGCGCGCTGTACGATTGCCTTCGGGAGTTTGCCGCTCGCAAGGTCAACCTCTCCAAGCTGGAATCCCGCCCCACCCGCCACCAGCCTTGGGAATACAATTTCTATATGGATTTCTCCGGCCACCGCGAGCAAAAAGAGGTGACGGAAGCGCTCCAGGCGCTGGAAGAGCACGCGGTTTTCGTCAAGATATTGGGGTCTTACCCTAGGGCAAGGTAACAGAAAATAAAAGTCGATAACACATGAGTTGTCATTCCCGACCTGATCGGGAATCCAGTAGTGGGGAAAAGGGGTTTGGGAAAATCCCCCTTAATCCCCCTTTTTCAAAGTGGGACAATGTATTGTTTATTAATATTGTCATAAGAAGACCTCGCTGGATACCCCTCAGCTTTGCTGTGGGGTATCCAGCGAGGTTCGCCGCAAGGCGAACAGAGTAGTTTGTAGGGAGAAGAAAGAAGATGGTATAAAGGTGGGGTGGGGATAAGACGGACAAAACACGCGGTCTACGAACTGAAATATCACCTGGTATGGGTGCCGAAATACCGAGCGAAAGTGTTGGGGGTGGCACAAAGGCGATATCTGAAAAAGCTGTTCGAGGAAATCGCCGAGGAATATGAATTTCAAATAGACACGATGGAAGTGATGGAAGACCATGTACACGTGTTTATCGAAGTACCACCGTCGTATAGCCCTGCGAGAGTGGTACAGATCATGAAAAGTATATCGGCGAAAGAGTTATACAACAAATATCCGGAGTTAAGGAAGAAGATGTGGAGTGGGGCAATATGGGGGGAGGGATACTTCGCGAGAAGCGTGGGTGATGTAGTGACATCGGATGTGATAAGAAGATATATCAAATATCAACAAGACGAGGACAAACCTAGTCAATCAAAGATGTTTTAACGATGCCCCAGAAGCCCCCCAGCTTGCTGGGGGGTAAGTCACTCCAGCGAAAGCTGGAATCCATCTGTGGGTAACCTCTATTATCTCCCTGTAACCTTTTCTCTGTAATTCCCCACTATATAGTGTGAGCGCCGTGACGGGTGTGACTTTGGCGGAAAAAACGGATACGGAACTGGTGGCGCTGGCGCGCTGCGGTGATAAGGACGCTTTCGGGCTGCTGGCGGAGCGTTACCAGACTGTCGCCCGGCGTTTCGCCCTGCGGCTTATCCGGAACGAGGATGCCGCGCAGGACCTGGCGCAGGAGGCGATGCTCCAGGCCTATCTTTCGCTTGATAGCCTCCGCGACCCCTCCCGTTTCAAGAGCTGGCTCTGCGGCATCGTGTTGAATGTAAGCCGGAGCCGCCTGCGGGAACAGAAAGTCGCCTTTTTCTCGCTGGAAGCAATTATAGAAGGTCTTTCGTTCTTCCCCGCCCCTTTTGCCGCTCCGGAATTAACGCCGGAAAAGCTCGCCGAGGAAAAGGAGCAGTACGATGCCGTCCTGAACGCGGTCAGTTCTCTGCCTCCCCCGGACCGGGATATTCTTTCTCTGTTCTACTACGCGCAGTTGAGCCTGCAAGAAATTATGAAAATACTGAATATACCGGCAGGTACCACTAAAGTACGCCTGCACCGCGCCCGAAAAAGACTTAAGACAGTGCTGCAAGAGCATTACCCGGAAATAATGCCATTAGAAAAGAGGAGGAAAATCATGGTCAAAGTTACTATCGCCGATGTGGTTAAAGTGGAACGAAAGGAAGGGCAGCCACAGCTCGCTGAACAGTATGTTGTCCTGCTTTATGACGAAGCGGGCAGGCGCGTGCTGCCTATCTGGGTAGGCCCCTTCGAGGGAGAGTCTATTGCGATAGGGTTGAGTGATTTTGCCACGCCCCGGCCGTTAACGCACAATTTTTACTCCAGCCTTCTTCAAGCCATCAACGCGAAAGTAACAGAGGTATGTGTCGTGGCGTTGAAAAAAGATACTTTCTACGCGGTGGTTAAAATGCGTTGCGGTAAAAAAACGGTCGAGGTTGACGCGCGCCCGAGCGATGGCATCGCTCTTGCGGTCCTTAACGATGTTCCTATCTTTGTCGCTGAAGAAGTATTAAAGACCGGCGGGGGCATTATTCCGGAGGCCGTGAAAGGTTCACCGAACCGCAAAGGACTGGAAAAAATCATTAAAGGCTTAGGAGAACTGCAGCGTCAACATCAAGCCAATCTGAATCAATACTTGAAACAATACCATGAAAGGTCTCCAGAAGATATTGCCAGAGAAAAAGAGGCAACTATCGCCGCTATGTTTCAATAAACGGTGAACATCAGCGGCTGTTTCAGGTCCGGGGCCGGGGGAATGAATTCCGGCGGGCGCACTATCTCGAACGTCAGCGCTTTATGCTTGCAGCCGATGACGCAGACGCCGCAGCCCAGGCACTTTTCCGCGTTGATGGACGCCTTGGGCTTTTTGGAGCCGGGCGCCGACTTCATTTCTATCGCGCCGAAGGGGCAGCGCTTGAGGCAGGTCCGGCAGCCCTTGCATAGCTCCAGGTTTACCGATGGCCGGAACCGGCTGGGCGCGCTAACCTCATTGACATGTCCGGACTCCAGCGCCGGCTCGAAGGTGGAGCAGCAGTCCGGGCAGCAGTTGCAGATAACCCCGGAAAGGGAGGCGTTATTGCCGGGTTGGTTATGCACCAGCCCCGCCTCCTCCGCTTCGTCACAGATGGCAATCGCTTCCTCGACGCCGATGGCTTTCATACGCCCGCCCCGCCCCGTTTCATAGTCCACCATGCTGCCGAAGTGCAGGCAGTTGACCAGCGGCTTGCCGCACCGCTCGTAGATGCGGCGGCAGTCGCACGGCACCACCCCTATTTTTCCCGCCCGCGCCAGCATCTCCGCGATGTTCTCGTACCAAAGCACCTGTTCGGGCTTGATTTCCGGGTTGGCGGCTATCGCTTTACGCGCCGGTATCACCCGGAGCAGCGGCCGGCCGGTCATTTCATACAGCTTGAGCCAGCCGTGTATCTCGGCGAAGGGGGAGGACAGATAGCGCTCGTCGCGGCGGCGGTGCTCTATCATGCCGGGATGCGTGTATTCCTCACCGCTGAACATGACGCGGGCTTTAAGCTGGTGGGCGTCCATCCAGGCCAGGTACTGCGTCTTGCCCCGGAAAAGCAGCCCGCGCCGCGCCAGGTTGTCCATCTTGGCGGCGGCTGTTTCTTCCTTCAGGCCGAGGATTTGCGCTGTTTCCGAAGGCGTCTTGGGCTTGTCCAGCGCCAGCAGGTATTTCCCTTCCTCCGGCGTCAGCAGCATCGTCAGTAATTCCATGAAATGCGCGTCGCCGGTCAGCCGGTACTTTTCCGCCAGCTTATCATAAACAGCATTATTGGTTGACATAATCACTCCGCGCTAGATTTTGCGACTATTTTACTTCGTAAGAAGCGAAGATAAAATCGAGGTCGGACTGTAAAGCGGCCAGCTTTTCCGCCGGGAAAAGCTTTTCATCCACATCGAGCATCAGCTTGGTTTCCCCGCGCGCCATCCCCACGATGTGCGCCCGCAGGCACTCCTTTTCCTTCATGGTAAAGATGAGTGTGGCGCGGGTGATGAAGGAGGCGGACTCATCCGGCAGGGTGTAGGTCTCCAGCTTGTTTTCGCCCAGCGCCGCCCCCTGCTTCAGCGTAAAGTCCCTTATCTCCGCGTAAAGCAGTTCCGGGCTGACTTCCGTGTAGGTTTTCTTGATTTGCATATTCTGTCTCCCTATCCGGCTACATCATAGAGCTTTACCCTGATTTGTTCAAGTTGAGGTAAAAGAAGAAAGGTTAATAGTCAACAGTTATCAGTTGAAAGTTGCCGTTGTCATTCCAGCGAAGGCTGGAATCCACCATTGGCTAATAAGTGAGACGGATTATTCTAAGCAAAATAACCACAATAGCCCGTCATTCCCGCTCACCCTGAGCTTGTCGAAGGGGAAAGCGGGAATCCATTGGTGGGGAAAAGGGGTAGTGGATTTCAAAAACCCTTTAATATCCCTTTGCAAAAGGGGGAATAAGGGGGATTTATTTGCTACATCTCCCGCAGGCTGACTAGGAACTCCGCGTTGGTCTTGGTCTTGCGCATGCGTTCCAGCACCCGTTCCGTCGCCTCCACGAAGTTATTGGAGTCGGACGCGATGATGCCCACCATGCGCCGCAGCAGCCATACCTGTTTCAGGGTCTCCTCGCCCAGCAGCAGCTCCTCGCGGCGGGTGC
This sequence comes from Dehalococcoidales bacterium, assembly GCA_041652735.1. Classification (NCBI taxonomy): domain Bacteria; kingdom Bacillati; phylum Chloroflexota; class Dehalococcoidia; order Dehalococcoidales; species Dehalococcoidales bacterium. Next base: position 85,062 of record JBAZGT010000004.1, read on the forward strand.
CGGAGCGCTGGATGTCCATGGCGGGGAAGATGCGCCGCTCGGAAAGCCGGCGGTCTAGATGCAGCTCCATGTTGCCGGTGCCCTTGAACTCTTCGTAGATAAGGTCGTCCATGCGGGAGCCGGTATCGATAAGGCAGGTGGCGATAATCGTTAAGCTGCCCCCCTCCGCCGTATTCCGCGCCGCCCCGAAGAAGCGTTTGGCGGGGTGCAGAGCGGCGGGGTCGATGCCGCCGGAAAGCGTGCGGCCGCTGGAGGGCATGGCCAGGTTGTAGGCGCGGGTCAGGCGGGTGATGCCGTCCAGCAAAATCACCACGTCCTTGCCGCTTTCCACCAGGCGCTTGGACCTTTCCAGCGCCAGCTCGGCCACGCGGGTCTGGTTCTCCACCATCTCGTCGAAGGTGGCGGCGATAACCTCGCCCCTCACCGAGCGTTTCATGTCCGTGACTTCCTCCGGCCGCTCGCCGATGAGGCAGACTATCAGGTGAATATCTTCATAGGTGGTGGAAATGGAGTTGGCTATGGACTTGAGCAGCAGCGTTTTACCGGCCTTGGGTGGCGATACGATAAGGCCGCGCTGGCCCCGCCCTATGGGCGCGGTGATGTTGATGAGGCGGGTGGAAAGCTCGCTGGGGGAGTGTTCCAGGTTGATGAGTCTGTCCGGGAAGGTGGGGGTAAGGGAGCCGAAGGGCTGGCGGTTCTTGGCCAGCTCCGGGTCCAGGCTGTTGATGGCCACCACCTGGAGCAGGCTGAAATACTTTTCGTTGCTCTTGGGCGGGCGACCCTGCCCCGTGACCATGTCCCCGTTGCGCAGGGAGAAACGCCGGATTTGCGATGGCGAAATATAGACGTCCGTCTGGCTGGGCAGCAGCGTTTCCTGCCGCAGGAAGCCGTAGCCGTCCGCCATGATTTCCAGGATGCCGCTGCAGAAGATGTTGCCCTGTTCTTCCGTGTGCGTCTCCAGCAGCCGCATGACGATGTCGTGTTTTTTCAGGGTGGCGGGCGTGGCTATGCCCTTCTCCTTGGCCATCTCCATCAGCTCTTCCTTGGTCTTGCTCTCCAGGTCCGCTATACTCAGGTTGGTATTCGGCGTTCCGTTGGTGCTCGGGGTTCCATTCATGTTCATGTTGCCACCTCACTCGGTCCCATCTCCCCGGGGGGAAGGGTTCATACGTCCTTTCTCGTCAGCCTATTTTTTGGCTACGCTTTTCCAGTCGGCTAAAAAGCGCTTTATGCCGGAATCGGTCATGGGGTGCTGTATCATCTGCATCAGCACGGCGTAAGGGATAGTTGCCACCTCCGCCCCGGCCATGGCGGCGTAGGTAACATGCATGGTATGGCGGATGCTCGCGGCGATAACCTCCGTATCCAGCTCCGGGTAGTTGTCCAGTATGGATATGGTGTCTTCCACCACCTGCATGCCGTCCTGTCCTGCGTCATCCAGCCTGCCTATGAAAATACTCACGTAAGTGGCCCCCGACAGCGCCCCCAGCAGCGCCTGGTTGGCGGAAAAACACAGGGTCATGTTGATTTTAATACCCTCTTTGCTCAGGGCGGAGGTAGCCTCCAGCCCGGCGGGGGTGATGGGAATCTTTATGTTGACATTGGGCGCCCAGGTAGCTTTGACCCGGGCTTCTTTGATAATGTCCGCGGCCGTCTCGGAGAGCACCTCCACGGAAACGGGGCCGCTGATAATGGAGCAAATCTGCTTGGTCACGGACTCGTAGTCGGCCGTGGTCTCTTTAGCCAGCAGGGAGGGGTTGGTGGTCACCCCGCTGATAATGCCCAGTTTGGCGGCTTGCTTGATTTGTTCGATATTGGCGGTATCCAGGAAAATCTGCATGGGGTATACCTCCTTAAGCGGTAGCCATGGGCAGATGGGGCTGTGCCCCTTCCCTTAAAACGTCCTTGGCTACGTTAATAAACTCGCGGAAAAGGGGCTGGGGACGGCCGGGGCGGGAGAGGAACTCCGGGTGGAACTGGGAGCCCAGCATCCAGGGGTGGTCTTTCAGCTCGCTTATTTCCACCAGGTTGCCGTCCGGTGAAATGCCGCTGAACACCATCCCCGCTTCCTGTAATGCCTCGCGGTACTTGTTATTGAGCTCCAGGCGGTGGCGGTGCCGCTCCAGGACGACGGCCTGGCCGTAAGCTTTGTGGGCCAGGCTCCCTTCGAGCAACTGGCAGGGGTAGTTGCCCAGCCGCATGGTGGCGCCCTTGGTCAGGGTCGTCTTTTGGTCCAGCATATAATCTATAACCGGGTAAGCGGTATTGGGATTGAACTCGGTGGAGTTGGGTTCGTCGGAATGGAAAACATGCCGGGCGAACTCGATAACCATCACCTGCATGCCCAGGCACAGGCCGAAGTAAGGCACTTTGTTTAAGCGGGCGTATTTGGCCGCTTTGACCATGCCCTCGATGCCCCTTATCCCGAACCCCCCCGGCACGATAATGCCCTGGGCGGTGCGCAGCAGCGTATCGGCCTCGGTCTTGTCCAGGTCTTCCGAGTGCACCCAGAAAAGGTCTAAAGCCCGGTCGTTATGCAGGGCGGCGTGGTACAGCGCCTCCCGCACGGAATAGTAGGCGTCGTTAAGCTCCACGTATTTGCCCACCAGCGCGATGCGTACCGGCTCGCGGGGGGTTTTAATATGGTCCACCAAAGCCTGCCAGGGGCGGAGTTCGGCGGGGGATGTTGTCAGCCCCAGCTTGTCCACTATCTGCTGCCCCAGCCCGCAATTTTCCAGGATGAGCGGTATTTCGTAAATGGTCTTGACGGTGGGCAGGGGAATCACGGCTTCCTTGCTTACGTCACAGAACAGGGATATCTTGTCGCGGAGGTTTTCCGCTATTTCGTAGTCGCTCCGGCATACTATGACATCCGGCTGGATGCCTATACGCCGCAGCTCGTTAACGCTGTGCTGGGTGGGCTTGGTCTTGAGCTCTCCGGTGGAGTTGAGGTAGGGCAGGAAGGTAACGTGTATATAGAGGACGTTATTGCGTCCCACGTCGTTGCGCATCTGGCGGATGGCTTCCAGGAAGGGCTGGCCTTCGATATCGCCCACCGTCCCCCCCACCTCAATGAGGATGACCTCCGCCCCGGATTTATCGGCCAGCTTGTTAAACCGACTTTTTATCTCGTTGGTGAGATGGGGAACAATCTGGATGGTGCCGCCCAGGAAATCGCCCCGCCGCTCCCGGTTGATAATCGTGCTGTAAATTTGACCGGAGGTGGTGTTGGAGTCCGCCGTGCATTCGATGTCGATAAAACGCTCGTAGTTGCCCAGGTCGAGGTCGGTCTCCGCGCCGTCTTTGGTCACGAAGACCTCGCCGTGCTGGTAGGGGGACATGGTACCGGGGTCGACATTGAGATAGGGGTCGAGCTTCTGCACGGCTACGGTGATGCCGCGGCTTTTCAAGATAGTGCCGATGGAGGCGACGGTGATACCTTTCCCTACGGAACTGACCACGCCGCCGGTTACAAAGATATACTTAGGCATAACTAATAATTATAAAAACTCCGGAATAAATCCGTTTTTGTACCGGGAAATATAAGCTGGGAAAATCCGAGTCCGGTAACACAGTGCCTCTGGAAATAGTATTTTACCGCATTTAGTAAAAGGGATACACTGTTTCAACAAGTGGGGGTTTCTCTTTATTATAAGAACGGGTATAGGGTTTGTCAAGGGGAATCCAGCCAAAATGCGCCGCTTTAGCCCGGCCGCCACGCCCCGAGCCTGGACTAGGCCGGTTGATAGCTGTGGTTCCGCTTGAGAAAGGACATCACCTGCCGGTTGGGCTTTTCCCCCGCCTCCGCCAGTATATGCCCCGCCTTTTTAAAGGTCACCAGTTTGCACCCTTTTATCCGTGACGCTATCAGCCTGGCGTTTTCCACCGGCATCGCCGCGTCCTCCTCCCCGCCCATGACCAGCGTCGGCGCTTTGATATCCGGCAGCCGGTCGTAAACGTTGAAGCAGTCCGCCGCCTGGGCCTGGCGTAAAGCGGCATAGGCCGGCTCGGACGCTTTTATCATGTTCTCCATTATCATCCTGGCGGTGTCCGGGTTGCGCTCGATGTACGATTGCGTGACGCACAGGCACAGGGTTTCCAGCCCCAGCTCTTCCGGGGTCATTTTCTGCCGCTCTTCGGGCCCGAACCTCCGGGAGGGCTTGGGCAGTTTGCAGTACCGGCCGCCGCAGGTGGTGCAGATAAGCACCAGTTTTTTTACCCTCTCCGGGTAGTCCAGGGCGAACTGCTGGGCTATCATGCCCCCCATGGACTGTCCGTAAATGTACGCCGACCTTACTCTGATGGCGTCCAGCAACCCGGCCAGGTCGTCCGCCATCATCTTGATGGAATAGGGTATGTCCGGCTTGTCCGTCTTGCCCGCCCCCCGGTTATCATAAAGGACCACCCGGAAATCATTGATGAAATAGGGCGCCACTACCGTGTAGCCCTCCGTGGTGGCGCTGGCGCCGCAAATCATTACCAGCGGTTCACCGTGGCCGTGGATTTCATAGTAGACGTTGATATCTCCCACTCTCACTTTGGGCATAAAAATTTCCTCTCCTGTGCGGCGGCTTAGTGCCGGGGAAGTATTTTGTATTTTTTCAGGGCAAGCGTTGGTTAGGTCGGGGGCGGTTTATCCGCCGGCGGCGGCGCGCCGCTTGGCGGCGACTCCGGTGTTTTGGTGATGCTTATCTTGAAATCTTTTTTAATGGCGCTGACGATGGCGGCCAGGGCGAAGGAAATCAAAGTGAGCCAGTACCCCGGCAGATAGTTTAGCTGAATCATGCCCGCCGTTCCGGTGCCCATCAGGCTGTCAGTGTTATTGAAGTCATTGCCCAGCTTTATTTTCAGGGCGATTAACAGGCCGATGCCGGCCAGCCCGGACAGGATGCGCAGGAGAAACGCCAGTTCCCCGGTAAATAAAGAAACGAGCAGTCCCACTCCGGCGGCAATCAGCGCCCACATCGCCAGGGGTTCGCTTTGCGGGGGGGTGTCCGTGTACTCCCCCGGCACGTTATAGACGCCGCGGACCATGTCCAGTCCTGACGCGGAGGCTACGTTAGTGCCCATGCAGCTGACATTTACCCAGGGCATCAGGAAGAAAATGATAGCCAGGAGAAAGATACCCAGGGCGATTTTCCTCGTCACCCGCTTCTCCTTTAGCAAAGTTAGCTAGTACTATAACAGAAATATAGCTGTATTTCAATAAGTAAAACCGGTATTTTGGTGGATATTTTAAGTACTGGCTCCAATTGACACTATTTCCTCTCCATTGTAGACTTAATTAGTACTTTCCCCCGCTCTAAGGAGTTTGTTTTATGAGTTTCTTAAGCCAGACCGACCCCGAAATCTTCCACACTATCGATTGCGAAGCCAAACGGCAGAAAGAAATCGTCAATATGATAGCGTCGGAGAACTACACCAGCCCGGCGGTGCTTGAAGCGCTGGGTTCCTTCCTCACTTACAAGTACGCTGAAGGCTATCCCGGCCATCGCTATTACCGCGGCTGTGAGAACATGGATACCATCGAGACCGTGGCTATACAGCGCGCGCAGGAGCTTTTCAAGGCGGAGCACGCCAACGTCCAGCCGCACTCCGGCTCGCAGGCCAACATGGCGGCTTACTTCGCTTTACTGAACTACGGGGATACTGTTATGGCCATGGACCTCGCTCACGGCGGACACCTGACCCACGGCTCGCCGGTAACGTTTTCCGGCAAGTCCTATAACTTCGTTCCATACCACGTGAACAAAGAAACGGAGCGCATAGATTTCCCGGAGGTGGAGCGGCTGGCGAAAGAATGCCAACCCAAATTAATCGTAGCCGGGTACACCGCCTACCCCCGGACGATTGATTTTGAACGATTCCGCCGCATCGCGGACTCCGTCGGCGCTAAGCTGATGGTGGATATAGCCCATATTGCCGGGCTGGTGGCGGCCGGCGTTCATCCCACGCCTGTCCCCTATGCGGACGTGGTCACGATGACCACCCACAAGACCCTGCGCGGCCCCAGCGGTGGCCTGATACTGTGTAAAGCGGCGCTGGCTAAAGCGGTGGACTCCGGGGTATTTCCACAGGCGCAGGGTAAACCGCTGATGCACGTGGTGGCCGCCAAGGCCGTGGCGCTTAAGGAGGCCATGGAGCCGTCCTTCACGGCCTACCAGAAAAAGGTGCTGGAAAACGCCCGCGCCCTGGCTGACGAATTGCAGAAGCTCGGCCTGCGGCTGGTATCCGGCGGCACGGACAATCACCTGGTGCTGGTGGACCTTTCCGCCACCGGCGTCACTGGCAAGGACGCGGCCAAAGCCCTGGATAATGCGGGCATCGTCACCAACAAGAATGAGATACCTTTTGATACCCGCCCGCCCGCTATCACCAGCGGCATCCGGCTGGGTACGCCCGGCGTGACCACGCGCGGCATGGGCAAAGAGGAAATGATAGCTATCGCGCGCCTGGTGGTCAAACTGATAAAAAACATCAGCGATGAAGCGGTCAGCCAGCAGGTAAAACAGGAAATTAAAGAAATAAGTCGCCGTTTCCCGGTGCCCGGTATTGATTAACCGGGGCGAAGAGGAAAATATGAAAAACGGACAAAACAGCGTTCTGGGCGCCATCGGCAATACGCCGCTGGTAGAACTGGTAAACCTGAACGGTAAGTCCGGGGTGAAGATTTTTGCCAAGCTGGAAGGCAATAACCCCGGCGGTTCCATCAAGGACCGCCCCGCCTATTACATGATAAAAAAGGCGGAAGAGTCCGGCGAGCTTACCCGGGACAAAACTATAATCGAGCCCACCTCCGGCAACACCGGCATCGCCATCGCCATGATCGGCGCCGCCAAGGGCTATAAGGTAAAGCTTTTCATGCCGGAATGTGTCAGCGTGGAGCGGCAGCTTATCTTGCAGGCTTTCGGCGCCGAGGTAGTTCTCACGCCGGCCAAGGAAGCCGTGGACGGCTCCATCCGCAGGGCGCACCAGGCCCTGGACGCGGAGCCGGGCAAGTACTACATGCCCAACCAGTTCGATAACCCCAATAACGTACTAGCGCATTATGAGACCACCGGCCCGGAGATTTTCCGCCAGACCGGGGGCAGGTTGGACGCCTTCGTCTGCGCCATGGGCACCACCGGCACGCTGATGGGCACCGGCAAGTACCTTAAGGAAAAAATCCCCGGCATAAAAATCGTGGGCATCGAGCCCACGGTCGGGCATACCATCCAGGGACTGAAAAACCTGACGGAAAGCCAGGTGCCGGGCATCTACAATCCCAAAGGCTTTGATGAAAAGGTGACGGTGGAGGACGGTGACGCTTTCGAGATGGCGCGCCTGCTGGCGGTGCGGGAGGGGCTTTTCACCGGCATGTCCAGCGGGGCGGCGGTGGCGGGCGCTATGAAAGTCGCGGCCGCCATGAAAAAGGGCAATATCGCGGTGATACTCCCGGACCGCGGCGACCGCTATCTGAGCACCACCCTGTTCCGCTCCATCTGCGCCAAGTGTCCGCCGTAGAAATCTGTTCCCTGCTATTGTCATGGGAGTGCAGAGCGGGAGGGGTTCTACCTGAAGGGGGCGCAGGGGTGAGGTTGTCTTTTCAAGCGCTCATGGTGAGCCTGCCGAACCATAGCGGCGCCGGGCTTTTCGGACAATGTCCGGGTGAGCGTAAATATAATATTCCTGAATACATACTGGCTTGCCTCATAATTGGTTGTTAGATGCAGCACACTGAAGCATATATTGATATTGAGACCACCGGCCTATCCTACGGTTCCAGCGAGATTACCGTGGTCGGCATCTACATCTGCCGCGGGAATGATGATGAGTTCGTCCAGTTCATCGGCAAGGACATCTCCGCCGCCGCCATCATGGAAACGCTGGAAGGCGTGGATATCCTCTACAGCTATAACGGCAGCCGCTTTGACCTGCCTTTCATCAGGTCGCATTACGGCATAAATCTGGAGACTTCCTTCCGCCACCGCGACCTGATGTATGACTGCTGGGATAAAAAGCTGCACGGCGGCCTCAAGGGCGTGGAAAAACAGCTGGGCATTGGCCGCAACTTGCCGGACATGAACGGTCTGGAAGCGGTAAAGCTCTGGTGGAAGTACGTGGACTCCTTCGACCTTGATGCGCTCAACAAGCTCTGCGAGTACAATAAGGAAGACGTTATCAACCTCAAGACTTTGCGGGATATGCTGCTCTAGGTTTGTTGTCGCTCCCTGATTCCCGGTACCTATTCCCTAATCCCTCCCCTTTAGTGCTATAATAAAAACTGCGGAAACCTGATATTTGGAAGGAGATTAAGGACTAATGGATGAGCTAAAGGTATTCAGCGGCAATGCCCACCCGGCGTTGACTAGGGCGATAACCGAGTATTTGGGCATACCGCTGGGCAATTGCGAGGTCATGGAGTTCAGCAACGAAAATACCTTCGTGCGCGTCCTGGAAAACGTCAGGGAAAGGGATATCTTTATCGTTCAGCCCATCTCCTCCCCGGTGAACAGCCACCTCATGGAGCTGCTCATCATGATCGACGCCATGAAAAGGGCGTCCGCCAAACGCATCACCGCGGTGATACCCTATTACGCTTACGGCCGCAGTGATAAAAAAGACCAGCCCCGCGTCCCCATTACCGCCCGCCTGGTGGCTGACCTGCTTACCGTGGCCGGCGCCAACCGCGTGCTCACCGTGGACCTGCACAAGGCGCAGATTCAGGGATTCTTCAATATCCCCGTGGATGAGCTTACCGCCTTTTATTTATTGAGCGACTATTTTATTCAAAAGAAGTTCAAGAACCTGGTTATCGTGGCTATGGACTTCGGCATTACCAAGCAGGCGCGGGACATCGGCGAAAGGATGGGCGTGCCGCTGGCCATTATGGAAAAGCGGCGCATCGGCAATGAGGACCGCACCGAGACGCTCAACGTCATCGGTGACGTTAAAGGCAAGACCGCCCTCATTGTGGACGAGGAGATTGACACGGCCGGCTCCCTGGTGGGCGTGGTGGACGCTTTGCTGGAGCGGGGGGCTAAAGAGGTGTACGCTTGCTCTACCCATCCCATACTCTCCGGCCCGGCGGTCAAACGCATCGCGGAATGCCAGGTTAAAGAGCTGGTGGTTACGGATACCGTGCCCGTCCCCCAGGAAAAAAGAATAGACAAAATCAAGGTCCTGCCCATCGCGCCGCTGCTGGGCGAGGCCATACGCCGCATCAATACGGGTCAGTCCGTGGGGGCGATGTTTGAAAAGTAGCCAGAAACTGGTGGAAGTCTATCACGCCGGCAATGAGATGGAGGCGCAGGTCATCAAGGGCCTCCTGGAAAGCTTTGATATACCCTGTGTCTTCAGGTCCAACGCCGCTCCCTCCGTGCACCTCTTTACCATGGACGGCATGGGGGAGGTAAAAGTGATGGTGCTGGAATCCCAGGCGGCAAAAGCCCGGGAGTTGATTTCCAATGGCGAACCGGAGGTGGTGGAGGACGAAGAAACACCTGATAATTAAAACCATCCTCCTCTTTTCCTAAAGGTGGATTGAAGGGGTTTTTTAGACAAATCTATCGTCCCTCTCCCTGCAAGCGGGGAGAGGGATAAGAGGGAAAGGGGTTCGTACACTATCATCCTCTCCCCTTCGTAAGGGGAGAGTTAGAGAGGGAATTAAGATAAGGGTAGCACCATGCCTAAATTTTTTGGCCTGTTCGATTCTAACGAAAAAGAGATTAAGCGACTCAAATCCTACATCGACCGCACTAATGAGCTTGAACCCGAATATCAAAAGCTCACGGATGAAGAGCTGAAGGCTAAAACAGCGGAGTTCAAAGCCAGGGTAAAAGAGGCCGGGGCCGGCGTACAATCTAAAGTGGAAGAGGCCCGGCAGGAGCTTCAGGAAGCCCAGGAATGTCTCGCCAAAGCCACCTGGGAAGATGCCAGGGATGAGGCGGATAACCAGTGCAAGCGCGCCCGGGAAAAAGTCGACCAGGTAGAAAAAGAGCGTCAGAAACTGGAGCGCGAAGCTCTCAATGATATCCTCCCGGAGGCTTTCGCCGCGGTAAGGGAAGCCGCCCGGCGCGCTATCGGCCAGCGGCACTATGACGTGCAGCTTTACGGCGGCGTCACCCTGCACCTCGGTAAAATCGCCGAGATGCGCACCGGCGAGGGTAAAACGCTGGTCGCCACCCTTCCCCTTTACCTCAACTCCCTGACCGGCCGCGGCGCCCACCTGGCTACCGTGAACGACTACCTGGCGCGGCGCGACCCCTACTGGATGGGACCCATCTTCCACGCCCTGGGCGTCAGCGTGGCCAGCATCTACCCCATGCAAAAGCCGGATGAGCAGATGCCGTCCCGTATCTTCGACCCCGCTCATGATTCGGGGGATGAAAAAGACCCCTGGCGCCATTTCCGCCCCGTCTCCCGCAAGGAAGCCTATGAAGCGGATATCACCTACGGCACTTCGGCGGAGTTTGGCTTTGATTTCCTGCGTGATAACATGGTGTCGGACTTGTCCCAGTGCGTCCAGCGCTCTAGTCTCTATTACTGCATCGTGGACGAGGTGGACAACCTGCTCATTGATGAAGCCCGCACCCCCCTCATCATCAGCGCCCCGGATACGGAGTCCGGGTTGCTCTACCAGAAGTTCGCCGCCCTGGTCACCCGCCTCAAGCGGGACGAGGACTATGAAATCAAGGAAAAAGAGCAGAGCGCCGACCTTAATGAGAACGGCTGGGACCGCGTGGAAATGATGCTCAAGCGGGACGGGCTGCTCAAAAGCGGCGATTCGCTTTATAACAACGGCACCCTGATGCACCACCTGCGCAACGCCCTTAGCGCCAAGGAGTTTTACAAGCGGGACCAGCGCTATGTCGTGGAAAACGGCGAGGTCATCATCGTTGACGAGTTTACCGGCCGCAAGATGTACGGTCGCCGCTATTCGGAGGGGCTGCACCAGGCCATCGAGGCTAAGGAGCACATCAAGGTACAGCAGGAGACCAGGACCTACGCCACCGTCACCATTCAGAACTACTTCCGCATGTATGAAAAGCTCGGCGGCATGACCGGTACCGCCGCCACGGAAGCGGAAGAGTTCTTTAAGATTTATAAGCTGGAAGTTACTGAGATTCCCACCAACAAACCCATGATAAGAGAAGACCTCCCGGACCAGATTTACAAGACGGAGGAAGGCAAGTACCGGGCGGTGGCTGAAGAAATTAAAGAGCTGCATGAAAAAGGCGTGCCGGTGCTGGTGGGTACGGTATCTATCGAGAACTCCGTCCGCCTGAGTGATATACTCAAGCGGCAGGGCATTACCTGCCAGGTGCTGAATGCCAAGGAGCATACCCGGGAGGCGGCTATCGTGTCCCGCGCCGGGGAAATGGGAGCGGTAACCGTCGCCACCAACATGGCCGGCCGCGGCGTGGATATTATCCTGGGCGGCGCTCAGGACGGCGTCAGCCAGGACGAGTGGCAAAAGAAGCATGACAAGGTCATCGAGCTGGGCGGTCTCCACATTATCGGTACGGAGCGTCACGAGGCCCGGCGTATTGATAACCAGCTCAGGGGCCGCGCCGGGCGCCAGGGCGACCCCGGCAGCACGCGGTTCTATATATCGCTGGAGGATGATATCATGCGCCGGTTCGGCGGCGACCGCATGAAAACGGTCATGGGCTGGGTGGGCCTGGATGATGAAACGCCCATCGAGAATAAGATGATTACCAACATGATAACCGATGTTCAAAAGCGCGTCGAGGGTTATCACTTTGACGTGCGTAAAAACCTCGTGGAATACGACGACGTCGTGAACACGCAGCGCGGGCTGATTTACCAGGAAAGACGCAAGATTCTAAGCGATGCGGACCTAAAAAGCAATATCCTGGATATGGTCAGGAAAGAGCTGTCTGGTATTGTCGCCTCCCATAATGCCAATCGTACTGAAGATGAAAATGCTGGCGCCCCCGCTTTGCTGACGGAAATCAACCGCATTATCCCCCTCCCCGCGGACCTCACCCCCCAGGCCGTCGCCGGTATGAGCGGCAAGGAGCTTGAGCAGAAGTTCTGTGAAATCGCCGAAGCCGCTTATGATAGCCGTGAAGCCCAGATGGGCGCGGACAAGATGCGTCTGGTGGAGCGGCTGGTCATGCTCCAGATAATCGACCGTTTGTGGGTGGAACTTCTAACGGAAATGGATCGTATGCGCCTCCAGGCGAGTCTGGATACGATGCGTCAAATGCGTTCCGCGGATTCTTATAAAATGATAGGCAGCGAAAAATTTAATGAGCTGAAAGCCGCTTTCCAGCAAGATGTCGCCGGCATGATATTCCACGTCAGCATCACGGAAAAGCACCAGGCCAAAGCCCCGCAGTCGCCCATGGAGAAAGCGGGTATCGGGAGCAAGGGTGACAGCAATCCCGCCGCCAATTCCGGCAGCCGCAAAGTAGGCCGCAACGAGCCCTGCCCCTGCGGCAGCGGCAAGAAATACAAGCACTGCCACGGCAAATAATAATGCCTGTCATCCTGAGCCGGAGCCGAAGGGGTGAGGGTGAAACAAACCGTCTTCCCTTCCCCGTTTCCCCCTCTCTGTCAACGGAGAGGGGGATTAAGAGGGAAAGGTCGGCGGCGGGGTTGGGGGAAAAACTAAAAACTGAGAACTAAAAACTAGCAACTGGGAACTCTATTATGACCAACGCTGAAATCGCTGCCGTCTTTTCGGACATCGCCGTCAGGCTGAGGCTAAAAAAGGGAGAAAACATCTTTAAAATCCGGGCGTATGAAAAAGTGGCCGCGTCCATCCTTGAGCTTCAGGAGCCGGTCGCTAAACTGGCGGCGGAGGGGCGGCTTAAAGAAATACCGGGGGCGGGAGATGCTATCGTGAAAAAACTTACCGAGCTGGTCGCCACCGGCCGGCTCGCTTTCTATGAAAAGCTCAAGGCGGAAGGGCCGGTCGCCGCACCGGGTTAGGTCGCGTTATGGCACAGGATGAGAGCAGGCTGGTTGCTGCGGAAACCGTCACGGCGGGTGACGCCGAGGCTATCGCTTATCTCAAGGAGGCCATCGCCCGCGGCCGGCACTGGTATCCCGCTCTGCTCGGCGCTATCGGGCTGTGGGCCAGCGCCCGGGAAGACTTCGATGGCCGCGCTTACGTTTACCTTATCGATGGGGAGGCTTTCGACTGGCTTCTGCTGGCGGAGCGCCTCTGCGGGACGGTAGCGGAGTTCATCCCGGAAAACGAAAAGGAAAGCCTCCTCTTCCGCGGCGTGCCTCCTATCGACCTCGACGGCGCGGTGGTGCGCGAGCTTATCGGCGATAAGAAATTCGGGCAGTACCTCAACTATTTCTACGGCGTCACCGTGGAGGAAACGCTTTTGCTGGCGGTGCAGGCGGAGATTGACAAGGAAAGACACGGGCTGGGCCTGGTCAACCAGAGCCGGGCGGCGGATGAGGTCTACCGGCGCGTTTATGATATGGACAAAGAAACGCTGTTAAAGCAGTTCCGGCAGGAAAAGAAACACTCGCAGCGCAGTTCCACCACCATCGCGGAAATGAAGGAGTTCACCTACTGGCTGTTCAAGTATCGCCTCAAACGCTGTGAGAAAGCCAGGATCGCCAGCGATACCAAGAAAGCGCTGGACTACCTGAAGCGCCAGTGGCGGCATAAAGGAGCCTCCGCCATCCTCGGCGGCGACTTAACACCCGCCGTCGCGGACTAAGCACCTAGCTCTTGAGGGAAAGAGGTGCCTGGAGTCTTGAACAATGGCTTGTACCATCATCCTCTCCCTTTGAAAAAATCCCGGTTCTCTTTGGTCATACGGGACACCGCATGAGGAACGAATCGGAAGGAGAGTTAGGGAGGGATTTCTTCACGCCTTGCCCCTTTTGTCCCGCTCATGTTGAGCCCGTCGAACCATGAGTTTACCGGAGGGAACCTTAACGGCGGTAATTATCCGTTCTCAAAGTTGTCATTCCGGCGCAGCCGTGCCCCGTATGACAATCGGGGGCTGGAATCTACGTTATGCCTTATGTCTTCTCTCCCCCGTCATTCCCGGCCTTAATAACACCATCTCCAAATTTCATCAATCAATCGTCCTTCTCCCTGCCAGCGGGGAGAAGGACGAGAGGAAAAGGAGTAAGTACCCCCCCCTTATATTTTGGGGTCTTGGCGTCTCCCTTTGAAAAAGGGCCTGCCCTGAGTAAAGCGAATGGGGAGATACGAGAGGGATTTTCCCCTTTTCCCCCACTAATAATGCTCCCTTACTCGTTCGTCGTGCCTTCCGGCGCGCGTACCATCAAAACCGGTATGTTGGCCCCGTGTAGCACCTTGTCCGTAATACTCCCGAAGGCGAGCCGTCGCAGGCCGGAACGGCCGTGGGTGGACATCGCTATCAGGTCCGCCTTAACCTCCTCGGACGCCTTTAAAATCTCGTCGGCCGCGTTCCCGGAGCTGACGATGGTATTGACACTGACGCCGGGCTTTTTAATAGTCTCGCCCACCTTTGCCAGGTAGTCCGCCACTCTTTGCTTGATGAGTGCCAGCTCTTCCTCCGTGTAGGAGACCGGCGCGCTCGCTTCCCCCACCACCACCCAGTGCCGCAGCAGGGTGATTATCCCGATGAGCGTGATATCTACCTTGGAACCGCGGGCGAGTTTATCCACCAGCTGGCTGATTACCGGCAGCGCCGCCTCGCCGACTTTTGAGCCGTCCAGGGGGACCAGGACTCTCTCGAACATAGCCTCACCTCCTATAGTCCGGATATCTGGAGCTTCAGTTTCTCCAGTTTTTCGCTAAGAGTATATAGCCTCTGTTGTTCCTTTTCAATCACCGCCGGCGGGGCTTTGGTCAGGAAAGACTGGTCTTTTAGTCTGGCCTCCAGCCTGCCCGCCTCGGCCTGGGTCTGTTCCATGTCCTTTTCTATCCTTTTTCTCTCCGCGTCCGGGTCGAACATGCTGGCCATCGGGATGACCACGGTGGCCCCGGCCAGCGCCAGCACTACCGTATTGTCCCCGGCCTTTTCCTGCGGCTCCCCCGCCGGGAATGTTACCGGATTAGCCCGCGCCAGCGTTTTCACGGCGTCGCTGTAGGCGGAGACGGCCGCCGGCCCGGCGGCGGGGGTATAGATTTTGGCTTCAATCCAGCGGGTGCTCTCTACTTTATACTGCGCCCGCACGTTGCGGATGTTGCGGACTATTTCCATCACGGCGTCTATTTCCGCCTCGGCGTCTTTGTCGTAGGCGGCTTCATCGGCGGTGGGGTAGGGCGCAATCATAATCGACTCGCCATCGATTCCGCGCATGTGCTTTTTCAGGTGCTGCCAGAGCTCCTCGGTGAGGAAGGGCATGAAGGGGTGGAGCAGGCGCAGGGAGTTTTCCAGGACGTGCGCCAGCACCGGCAGGGGCGTATTGTCCCCCGCTTGCAGCCGTATCTTGGCCAGCTCGATATACCAGTCGCAGTACTCGCCCCAGATGAAATCGTGCAGCTGCCGCTGCGCCTCGCCGAACTGGTAGTCCTCCATCAGCCCGGTCACCGCCGCGATGTTGCGGTTGAGCCGGGATAGAATCCAGCGGTCGGCCGCGGTAAGCCCGGCGCGGTCGATTTCCCGCGTAACCGGCGCTTCCGGTGTGAAGCTCCGTATCACGAAGCGGGCGGCGTTCCACAGCTTGTTGGCGAAGTTGCGGCTGGCCTCCATCTTGTCCGTGGACAGGCGGGAATCATTGCCGGGGGAAGTGCCGGTGGTCAGGGCGAAGCGTAAAGCGTCCGTGCCGTATTTTCCCATCATCTCCAGCGGGTCCACCACGTTGCCCTTGGACTTGCTCATCTTGGAGCCGGTTTCGTCCCGTATCAGCCCGTGCAGGTAAACCGTATGGAAGGGTATTTCGCCCGTGTCCTCGATGCCCAGCATAATCATCCGCGCCACCCAGAAAAAGAGGATGTCGTACCCGGTCTCCAGCACGGATGTCGGGTAGAAATATTTAAAGTCCTCGGTCTCGTCCGGCCAGCCCAGTGTGGAATGCGGCCACAGCCCGCTGCTGAACCAGGTATCCAGCGTGTCCGGGTCCTGCTCTATTTTCTTCGAGCCGCACTTGGTGCAGGCGGCGGGGGTGTCCACGGCTACGGTCAACTCGCCGCAGTCTTTGCAGTACCATATCGGGATGCGGTGCCCCCACCAGAGCTGGCGGCTGATGCACCAGTCCCGGATGTTCTCCATCCAGTTGAGATACACCTTGGTGAAGCGGTCCGGCAGTATCTTGATGCGCCCGTCCTTGACAGCCTCGATGGCCGGCTTGGCCAGCGGCTCTATTTTCACGAACCATTGCCGGCTGGCAATCGGCTCGACGACCGTTTTACAGCGGTCGCAGTGCCCCACCGCGTGGCTGTAGTCCTCGATTTTCACCAGTTGCCCGGCCTGTTCCAGGTCGGCCACGATGGCTTTGCGGCAGGCGTACCGGTCCAGTCCTTTGTAGGGGCCGGCGTTCTCGTTCATGGTGACGTCGTTATTCAGGATGTTAATCAGCGGCAGGTTCTGGCGCTGCGCTACCTCGAAGTCCACCGGGTCGTGCGCCGGGGTAATCTTTACCGCGCCAGTGCCGAACTCCGTGCTGACGGCCTCGTCCGCCACGATGGGTATCTCCCGGTTGACGAAGGGCAGCCTTACCTTCTTGCCCGCCATCCCCGTAAAGCGCTCGTCTTTGGGGTTGACCGCCACCGCCGTATCCCCCAGTATCGTTTCCGGGCGGGTGGTGGCCACGGTTATCCACTGGTCTTTCTCTCCCACGACGGCGTAGCGTACGTACCACAAATGCCCGTTGAGGTCTCTGTGGTCTACTTCGAGGTCGGATAGCGCCGTGCCGCACCGCGGGCACCAGTTGATGATGCGCTCCCCGCGGTAAATCAGGCCTTTATCATAAAGTCGCTTGAAGGCCGTCCGCACTGCCCGGCTGGACTGTTCGTCCATGGTGTAGCGCTCTCTTGACCAGTCGCAGGAGATGCCCAGCTTCATATGCTGCTGCGTGATGGTCGCGCGACTTTCCGTTGTCCACTGGTACATGCGTTCGAGGAACTTTTCCCGGCCCAGCTTATGCCGGTCGGTGCCCTCTTTGGCGATTAGCCTTTCCACTACCACCTGCGCCGCGATGCTGGCATGGTCCACCCCCGGCAGCCAGAGGGTGGGGTCTCCCTTCATGCGGTGCCAGCGTATCATCAGGTCTTCCAGCGCCGATACCAGCGCGTGGCCGATGTGCAGCATGCCGGTCAGGTTGGGCGGCGGCATGATGATGACGAAAGGCTTTTTGCTCTTGTCTATTTTAGGCGTGAAGTAGCCCTTATCCATCCAGAACTTGTACCACTTCTCCTCCGCCCTGCCCGGCTCGTAAGCCTTGGGCATTTCCTGCTGTGTTTCCGGTGTGTCGGTCATTGAAGTCTCTTTCTGTTCTATCAGTTAGTATGTCATTCCCGCGAAGGCGGGAATCCAGTTGACTATTACTGTCCTATTATATCAGGATACAGGTCTTTCCATTCCGGATTTCTTTCTTCTATTATTCTTAATTTCCAGGTTCTTTTCCATTTCTTTAACTGTTTTTCCCGGTTCAGGGCAGCATCTATATTATTGGTTTCTTCAAAATATACCAGCTGGTGGTCTTTGTACTTTTTAGTGAAACCATTGGCGATTCTCTCCCTATGTTAGCCCACACGCCGCACTAAATCATTGGTTACACCGATATATAAAGTACCGTTTCTCCGGCTGGCAAGTATATACACATAGTATGAATTCATCGAGTTGTCTGGATACCTGCCTTCGCAGGTATGACAATCTTATTTAGTCCGGTATCAGCCTTTTACCCAAGCTGACCACCTCATCCCTTTTATACCCGATGCGCTCGTAAAAACCAAGGGCTTCCGTATTGGGAGCGAGTACCTGTAAATTAAGTTTGGGGCATCCTAGTGCCAAAAGTTTCTCCTCCAGCGTCGCCATCATCTGTTTGCCCAGCCCCTGCATACGGTATTCCGGGTCCACCCCCAGGTAGTTTACCCAGCCGCGGTGGCCCTCGTAGCCGCCCATGGCCGCGGCCACCACTTTACTATCAATTATACCAATTAAGAAGAGCTCCGGGTGGACTTTCAGCTTTCTTTGGATGTCTTTTTGCGGGTTATTGTTGGGCCGGACCAGCCCGCAACGTCGCCATAAAGAGATTACAGCGACTTCATGTTCCGGCGAATAGGGTTGGATTTGCATATGAAGTTTATAAATCCCTCTCTAACTCTCCCTTTTCCAAAGGGAGAGGATGGTAATACAAACCGTTGTTAGTTCGGTATAAGCTAGCCAGTTGCCCCTCTTTGAAAAAGAGGGGCCAGGGGAGATTTCCCTTCCGGTCTTTATTTTACAAAATCGGTTATTCTTTCCCCTTTAAAGGGGGGCTAAGGAGGATATTCCCTTCCCCCTTCCCCCTAATCTCTAATCTCTAATCTCTAATCTCTAATCTCTAATCTCTCCCTCCCTAATCCCCCCACCCTGTCCAGTATCCTCTCCGCCGCCTCCCGTTTGCTCATCAGCGGCAGCTCCTCCGCTTTCCCCTTTTTGTCTATAATCACTATTCTGTTCGTGTCCGCGTCGAAGCCGCTGTCCGCTTTGGTAATGTCGTTGGCCACTATCATGTCCAGCTTTTTACTTGCCAGCTTCTTCCTGGCGTTGGCTACCAGGTTCTCGCTCTCGGCGGCAAAACCCACTTTAATAAAGTCCCCCTTGACCTCGCTCAGGATATCCGGCGTCTTCACCAGCTTCAGGGTCAGGTTGCCGGCGCTCTCTTTTTTAATCTTGGCCTTGGCGGTGATTTCCGGCTGGTAGTCCGCTACCGCCGCCGCCATAATCAGCACGTCCGCTTGCTTCACCGCAATAGTAACGGCTTTCTTCATCGCCGCGGCCGTGTCCGCCTGTATCACGGTCATACCGCCGGGCTCCGGCAGGGCGGTGGCGGCCGTTATCAAGGTGACGTTAGCCCCCCGGTCCCGCGCCGCCTCGGCCAGGGCGTAGCCCATCTTGCCGGACGAGCGGTTGCCGATATGCCGCACCGGGTCTATCGGTTCCCTGGTGCCGCCGGCGGTGACCACTATCCTCTTGCCCGCCAGGTCTTTCTGCTGCCCCAGCACTTTTTCTATTACCCCGATAATTGTAGCTGTATCCGGCAGGCGTCCTTTGCCTGTTTTCCCGGAAGCCAGCCGCCCGTACTCCGGCTCGATAAAGGTAAAGCCGCGCGCTTTCAGGGCCGCCACGTTTTTCTGCGTGACGGCGTTGCGGTACATGTTGTCGTTCATGGCCGGGCAGACGATGACCGGCGACTCCGTGGCGAGCACCACCGTGCCTAGCATGTTGTCCGCGATGCCCGTCGCCAGCCGCGCTATGGTGTTGGCGGTGGCCGGGGCGATAACCACGGCGTCCGCCGCCTCCGCTAAAGCCACGTGCTCCACGCTCCACTCGGAGGCCAGCTCGAACATATCCGTCACCACCGGCCGGCGCGTAATATTGCGCAGGGTGAGGGGGGTAATGAACCTGGTGGCGGCCTCGGTCATCACCACTTCCACTTTGGCCCCGGCCTGCGTCAGCTTGCTGGCCAGGTCGGCCGCTTTATAGGCGGCGATGCCGCCGGTAATCCCCAGCACGATGGTCTTTCCGTTTAACATAATATTTAGGGGTGAGGGATTAGGGGCAAGGGGTAAGGGGTGGAAAAAGAATTACTTATTCCCCTGTGCTCTTAGTCCTCTGCCCTTCTCCTTTATTCTTTTTATCAAAGTGGCCAGCATCTTTTGTATTTCCTGGTCTGTCTCCAGCAATTCATCAGCTGTTTCAGGTTGCATCAATGCCGCGTCCTTCAATACGTTTAGCCAGTTGTCCGCTTCATTAGCTGAACCGTAGGCAATTTGTAGAAATCGGACATATTCTTTCCCTTCGTTTCTGCCGTAACCTTCGGCGATATTCGCGCCGATAGATGTTATTGCCCGGAGTAGCTGTCTTATTATAATATCACTGGCGTATGACCGTTTTATTGATTCACTAGCTTTAATAGTCCTCAACGTAAGAGCATGAGCTTTCTGCCATACAATAAGTCCCTTGTAATTCATTATTCTATCCCTTCCCCCTAATCTCTACCCCCTAATCTCTAATCCCTATTCTTTATTCATATCATGTATGGCTTTAATCCCTATCAGCGTCAGGTCGGGATTGACTTTATCTATGGTCTTGGACTCTTTGGCGATAATCCCCGCGTACCCCCCGGTGGCCACCACCATCGCCTTTTCCCCCAGCTCTTCCCGTATCCTCCCCACGATGCCGTCGATAAGCCCCGCCCACCCGAAGATGATGCCGGACTGCATGGCGGAAACGGTGTTGGGCCCGATGGCCTTTTTCGGCCGCACCAGCTCCACGCGCGGCAGGGCGGCGGTGCGCGTATACAGCGCCTCGGCGGAGATGCCTATCCCCGGCGCTATCACGCCCCCCAGGTAATCGCCGTCGCGGGAAACGGTGGCGAAAGCCGTGGCCGTCCCCAGCGCCACCACGATTACCGGCGGCTTGTAGAGCTTCAGCGCGGCGGCCGCGTTGGCGATAAGGTCGGAGCCTATTTCCCGCGGGTTCTCGTAGCGGATGCGCACCCCCGTCTTGACGCCCGGCCCCACCACCAGCGACTTCACACTAAAATACTTCAGCATCAGTTCGTGGAAAATGGTCAGCAGCGGCGGCACCACGCAGCTTATTGCCCCCTCGGTGATTTCCTCCGGCGCTATTTTCTGGTGGCGCAGCAGGTCCAGCAGCATGATGCCGTATTCGTCCGCCATGCGGTGCACGCCGGTGGAGATGCGCCAGTTGGCGCGGAGTTTGTCACCGTCGAACAGTCCTATCTTGATGTTGGTGTTGGCTATGTCAAAAACCAGCAGCATATTGCACCCCCGTTCCACCGCTGTGTTTCAGTCGGTTCATGACCGCCGGCAGTGCCGGCAGCAAATCGGAAGCGAGCACCCCGGCCTCGCCTATTTCTGTTCTTAGTTGTTCGCCGGCGGCGCTGTGTAAATAAACGCCTAGCGAAGCGGCGTCGTAAAGGTTGAGCCCCTGTGCCGCCAGCCCGGTGATGACCCCCGCCAGCACATCGCCCGTCCCCGCCGCCGCCAGCACGGGATTGGCGAAAGGGCTGACCCGGCAGCGCCCGTCCGCCGCGGCGATGACCGTAAAAGCCCCCTTGAGCACCACCGTTTTCCCCCACAGGGCGGCGAACTTGCGGGCGGTATTGAGACGGTCCGCCTGCACTTTTTCTATGGATAGATTGCCGAGCCTGGCCATCTCGCCGGGGTGGGGGGTCAGTATGGTGTTGTCCGGTATCTTTTGCCACCACTCCGGTATCCCGGCCAGTATATTCAGGGCGTCCGCGTCCAGCACCAGCGGCGGCAGCCCCGGTTTGAAAAGCAGTGAGGCTATAAATTCCGCCGATGACGGGTCCTGCGCGATGCCGCACCCGGCCAGCAGGACGTTATATTTGGCGTACTCGTGGCGTATGATGTCCGCCGCCTCTACCGCCACCACGCCCCGCCTGGTCTCCGGCAAGGGCAGGTAGGTGGCTTCGGCCAGCCGTGAGGCTACTACCGACTGCACGGTGCCGGTGGCGGCCAGCGTTACCAGCCCCGCCCCGGCGCGCAGCGCCCCGCCGCAGGCTAAATAGGCGGCGCCGGTGTAGTTTATAGACCCCGCTATTATCAGCGCCTTGCCGAAGGTGCCCTTATTGGCGTGGCGCGGGCGTGCGGGCAGCGCCCCGGCGGCCCATCCCGCCGTGAGCAGCTCGGTATGGATATTGTCCGCCAGAGAAGCCGCGATGCCGATATCCGCAATCTTAATTAGTCCCGCCCTGTCCGCCCCGGGGAAACAGAACAGCCCCGGCTTGGGAAAAGCCAGCGTCACCGTCAGGTCGGCGGCGGGGCAGGCGGGGTCGATGGCGCCGTTGTCCGCGTCCATGCCGGACGGCAAATCCACGGCAATTATTTTAAATCCCCGATTTATTTTAACGGAATTCACTCTTTCCAGCGTTTGCTTGAAGATGCCCTCCAGCGGGCGCATCCTGCCCGTGCCCAGCAGGGCGTCTATCACGCCGGTGGCGTTGTCCAGCAGTGCATCGAGTTTGACCGAGTTTTTATCATGTTCCGCCTCGATGCAGGTCACGCCGCTTTCTTTTACCAGTTGTAGATTGGCGTCATTGGCGGGACGGGCGCTGCAAAGATAGACGGATACTTTAGCCCCCCACCCGTGCAGGTAGCGCGCCGCCACCAGGCCGTCCCCACCGTTATTCCCCGCCCCTATAAGGCACAGGATGTGCTGTTTTTTCACGCCGCCCAGGAAGTCCCGCGTCTCTTCCGCCACCGCCCGGCCGGCGTTTTCCATTAGCAGGCTGGTGGGCGTGCCCAGGCGGGCGCACTCTTTATCAATATCCCTCATTTGCGCGGCGGTTACTATTTTCATCAGGGTTATGTTTACTCCGTTGAATTGAGTGTAGCAATAATCGTGATTACGGTCAAGGGATTAGCCTTGATTTCCGGCGTTAGTTGGTATGCATGTTGATTATGCAATCTTTCAGGGTATCGGCGTCCCCCTTTAAATAAGTCGCAGATTCCGTATCAGTGAAGAATCGGAAGGAGACAAAAGAGAAAAATTGGTAATCCTGCTATCTATCGTCCCTCTCCCTGCCGGCGGGGAGAGGGAAAAGAGGGAAAGGGGTTAGCAGACAATACCCCTTCCTTCTTCCCCCCCCCCTAAAC
Source organism: Dehalococcoidales bacterium (assembly GCA_041652735.1). Classification (NCBI taxonomy): domain Bacteria; kingdom Bacillati; phylum Chloroflexota; class Dehalococcoidia; order Dehalococcoidales; species Dehalococcoidales bacterium. Next base: position 107,824 of record JBAZGT010000004.1, read on the forward strand.
TTAACATAAATCAATAAACAACTCCTGGGGATTTGAAGCAGACTTGTCATAAAACAATAAAACAATTCCCCAAAGCTGTTTACGTACGACATTTCCGGGAAATTTTAAAAAATAATCCGGGTCCTAGAACCTGTTCTTGTGTATCACGTCCCGGAGGGCTTTCTTGGGCACGTGCCGCACGTTCTTGTCGTCGACATAGATATTAGTAGAATCTCCGGCCACATCCGTTACCGGAGTCTCGTCCGGGTAGCCCATCGCTATCACCAGGGCTATATCGTAGTCCTCCGGTATATCCAGGATGAGCTTGAGCTCTTTTTCGTTGAACATCAGTATCGGGCAGCAGCCCAGGCCCTGCTCCAGCGCGGTCAGTATGACATTCTCCGCCGCCATCCCCGCGTCCATCAGCGTCACGCGCCGCCGGTTCCCGTCGCCCTCCTTCGCTTTGTTTATCAGGATGAGGGTATACGCTTTAGGGGTCTGGGTGGGGGCGGGGCCGCCCTTGTCCGGCGGCAGCTTGGCCGACCCGCCGATGTGCTCGAAGACGCCGGGCAGCACCCCGGCGTCGTTGATGACGATGTACTCGCAGAGCTGCTGGTTACGGCCGCTGGGGGCCAGTCGCGCAGCGTCGATGCACTTTTCCAGGACGGCGTCCGGGATGGCTTTATCTTGGAAGCGGCGGATAGACCGCCGTTTGGTGGTGGCTTCATAAACGTTCATGGTGAGACCTCCGCATATATACTGAACACCCTAATTCTCGGCCATGCCGGCGAGTTTTTCAAGTCGGCGCAGCATGGCCGCCCAGTGGGTGCCGCGCCAGTAAACGCGGCGGCAGGCGGGGCACGCCACGTACTTGCTCTGCGTTTGAAAAACGTGCGGCGGCACCCGGTCTTTGACCTCCGCCGGAGAAATATCAACCAGGGGCTCGTTGCATTCCAGGCAAAGCGTAAAGGGGTGCGCTTGCTCTTTTAGGTTGAACCCGCTGACCACCTGCCGCATCTGCTCTTCCGGCTTTTCCGTCTGGAACAGGATGACCTTGAGCCTTCCGGTCACGGCCGCCCTGCGCTTGATAATACCGGTGTCCCGTGTCAGCAGAATCCTGTCTTCCGCCAGCGCCTGCCGCACCATTTCCCCGTCGTCCTCCCCGGTGAAAAATGCGCTGTCGTAGCCCATCATGCGCAGCCATCGCGCCAGCTTGCCCACGTTGTGGTCGACGATGAATTTCAGCTCGCTGATGGCTGGCCTCCCAAAGAGAACTCAAGACTGAAGGGTGTGATGAAAGCTACGCCTTTTCGGACATGGTGAAAGGGTTATAGCTGGTGGCGTAGTCGTAGGCGTCGACGCCCTCTTTACGTTTCAGCCAGTTGACGATGCCGTAGGTGGCGGGCGTCAGTACGGTCTCGATAACCACCTTGGCTATCCAGTGGTTCAATATGGTGGAAGGGACGAAAAGGGGGGTGCCGATGAACGCCAGCGTTAGAAACACGCCGCTGTCCAGCCCCTCCCCCACGATGGTAGAGCCGATAGTCCGGCTCCACAGCCAGCGCCCCTTGGTCAGTATTTTCATCCGGGAGAGGATATAGGAGTTGGTGAACTCTCCCACCAGGTAGCCGCTGAAAGACGCCGCCAGTATGCGCGGCGTGTGTCCCAGTATCGTCTCGTACTGCTCCTGCCACTGCCAGAAAGAGGCCGCCGGCAATATCTGCGCTATCCAGGCGAAGAACACGAAAATCAGGTTGCAGCCGAAGCCCAGCCAGATAACCCGCCGCGCTGTTTTGTAGCCGTAGACCTCGGTCAAAATGTCCCCGAAGATGTAGCTTAAAGGGAAAACGATAACCGCTGCCGGCAGCGCTGCCGGGCCGAAGTTGACGAATTTGATGACGACGGTGTTGGCGGTAATCAGGCAGGTGATATATATACCGATGATGATTACCATGCGGTAGGAGATTTTCATCGGCTATATCCAGCGGCGTTTGCGGAAGAAAATAAGCATGACCACGGCGATGACGGCCATGACGATGATTATTGTGATAAATGTGGTCAGGCCGCCTTCTTCAATGCCTCCGGGAGTAAAGACGTTCATGCCGTAAATGCTGGAAATTGTCAGGAAAGGCAGCAGAATGGTGGAAAAGATGGTGAGGATGCGCATCACCCGGTTAAGGCGGTCGGTGCTTAAAACAACATCGGTATCCTTGAATACCTCGATTATCTCCTTGCATTCGTCCAGGGTATTGCATATCCGGTTCATGTGGTCCATGAGGTCGTTAAAGTACGCGGTGACGTCCGTTTTGCTGAAACGCTTCAGCTTGTTTTCCATCTCCGTGAACAGATCGCGGGTGGGGAACATGACCGCCCGCTGCGTAATGATGTCCCGGCGCAGGATGCTCAGTTCCTTGGCTGCCTCAATGTCCTCGTCGAATACGGCGTCTTCCACGTCCTCCATCAGGTTCAGGATTTTATCCAGGACGGGCAGGTAGGAGTCTATGGCGCGGTCCAGTATCCGGTAGAGCAGGAAGCCGGAGCCGTTGACCATGTATTCGTTGCGGGCGTCTTCGTTGGCCTGGCAATCGCGGAAAAGCGCCATCAGGGTTTTCATTACCGCGGTATTGACCGTAACGATGTACTTGTCCCCGATGAAAGCCGACCATTGTCTCTTGGAGGCGATGCGGGTCTCTTTGTGGTAGAAGGGGAAGTGAAAGATGAAGAAAATGTAGCCGGGATAGCTGTCTATTTTGGATACCTGGCGGCGGCTGAGGCAGTCGTCCAGGGTCAGCTCGTGGAAATGATAGTTGTCCGCCAGCCAGTCCATTTCCGCCTGCGTGGCAGTCTCGATATTGACCCAGGTCAAATCCTCCCAGGTGAGGATATCGATATCCAGTTTTTCAAGTGCCGGTTCTTGCAGGAGCCCCTTTTTCTTGGCGCTGTCTCTGTTCCAGTTGAATATCTTAGCCATGACCGCGACCTCTTAAACCGGGCTGTTGTTTTATTTTAACATAATATATGGAGTTAAGGAATACCCTGTTAGCACTAAAAAAACGGTGGATTGGTAAGCAATAAGTACGATGGGGACAGCCTTGGCGATTTCAGCAGCTCTATTGTCCCACTTTGAAAAAGGGGGATAAAGGGGGATTTTCGTAAGAGTCTCACGTTCGCCCAAATGTTATCAGGGTTCTCTAAGAAAGACAGGGGGAATTACTGGAATCCCTCTCCCTTTACCAAAGGGAGGCGATAGCCTTTTTACATTTGCTTTTAACGAAAAAGCAGCTCTATTGTCCCACTTTGAAAAAGGGGGACTAAAGGGGATTTTTTCAATGTAAAAACAGCGGGCCGGGGCCTGCCGTTTTTCAGTAAACCCCGGCGCCGCATTATGAGCCTGGAGGGGAAAAGGGGAGGATAGCTACTTTCTTTCCAGGATTACCGCCATGCCCTGCCCCCCGCCGATGCAGAGGGTGGCCAGGCCGAAGTGCAGGTTGTGCCGCTTCATTTCGTTCATCAGGGAGATGATGATGCGGGTGCCGGTGCAGCCGATGGGATGCCCCAGCGAGATGCCGCCGCCGTACAGGTTGGTCTTGCTCATGTCGATATCCAGCTCGCGGATACAGCCGATGGACTGTGAGGCGAAAGCCTCGTTCAACTCGATGTAGTCGATGTCCTTGAGCGTCAGCCCGGCCAGCTTGAGGGCTTTGCGGGTGGCGGGAATAACGCCCAGGCCCATGTAGGCCGGGTCCACGCCGCCGGTGGCGTAAGCTTTAACGGAAACGATGGGTTTCACGCCCAGCTCCTTGGCTTTGTTGGCGGACATTACCAAGACCGCGGCGCCGGCATCGGTAATCGCTGATGCGTTGCCCGCGGTCACGCCGCCGTCCGCTTTGAACACGGTGGGCAGCTTGCCCAGCGCTTCCAGGGAGGTCTCCCGGGGGTGCTCGTCCACTTCAAACGCCTTGGTCTCTCTCTTGATTTTAATGTCTACCGGCACGATTTCATCCTTGAAAATGCCGTTCTTGATAGCCGCCAGGGCGCGGTTATTGCTTTCCAGCGCGAACGCGTCCTGCTCCTGGCGGGAAATGCCGTACTTGGTGGCGATGTTTTCCGCGGTCATGCCCATGTGGTAGTTGTAAAACGTTTCCCACAGGCCGTCGAAGACCATGCCGTCCACCATCTCGGCGTTGAACATGCGGGCGCCCCAGCGGGCTTTGGGCATGAAATAGGGGACGGAGCTCATGTTTTCCATGCCTCCGGCAATAACCACCTCGGCGTCGCCGGCTTTGATGGACTGCGCGGCCAGGGCCACGGCCTTCATGCCGGACGCGCATACTTTATTGACGGTAAAGGCGTTGACTTCCTTGGGGACGCCGGCGTAAATAGCGGCCTGGCGCGCGGGGTTCTGCCCCTGCCCGGCCTGGATCACGTTGCCGAAGATGACCTCGTCCACCTGGACGCCCTGCAATGAGCTATCCCAGTTAGCGTATTTCTTTTCCAGGTCGGTCAGTCCCTGGTCCTTGAGCGATTCCGGCCCGTAGCTGGCGTCGCCCTTGGGCTTGAGCCCAGCCTTCTTCATGGCGCCCTGGATAACCGTGCTGCCCAGCTTTACCGCCGAGACATCCTGCAGGGCTCCCCCGAAGTTGCCGATGGCCGTCCTGGCTCCGCTTACTATTACTGCTTCACTCATATCGTTGTTCTCCTTTATTTTATTTGTCATTCCAGCGCAAGCTGGAATCCAGGGAAGGGGTATGGGGAGGTCTGGACTCTGGCTTCCGCCAGCATGACGCCCGTGACTTTAGAAGATGAATAGTCCTGCGCCGCCGCTGACCTCTATGGCTTCACCGGTTATATAGCTGGCCCCCTCGGAGGCCAGGAAGACGACCACGTTGCTGATTTCCTGCGGCGTGCCGGCGCGGCGTATCGCTATGCTCTTGGCGATGCGCTCCTGGAACTCCGGCGTCACTTCATGGAAAGCCCCGCCGTCCACTATCCCCAGCACCACCGCGTTGCAGGTCACGCCCTTGCGGGCGGTCTCCAGCGCCACCGTCTTGGTCAGGCCTATAAGCCCGGATTTGGTGGCGGCATAGCTGCACTGTCCCGCGCCGCCCATGGTCCCGGCGATGGAGGAAACATTAATGATGCGTCCCCACCCCCGCTCCGTCATGCCCGGCAGGCAGCGCTTTATCGTGTTGAAGGGACCGGTCAGGTTGACATTTAAATCGTGAACCCAGTCCTCGGCCTTCATTTTGACGATGGTCACCGCCCGCACTATGCCGTCGGCGGCGTTGTTCACCAGGACGTCCACTGGCCCCAGCGTTTTTTCCACGGAGGCTACGCCGGCTTCCACCTCTTCGGCATTGGCCACATCCATCTTGAGTGCCATCGCCTGTTTCCCTTTTTTAACTATTTGCGCCACCACGTCCTTGGCTTTTTCCATGTGATTGTGCGCGACTACGGCTACCTTGTACCCGGCATCGGCTAGGGACAGGCAATGCACGCTGCCGAGTCCGCCCGAACCGCCCGTAACCAGGGCTACTTTTGCTTCGGTGCTCATAACGCCACTCTCCCGACTATATTCGTAAAAACTGGATTTAAGATGGCAGGCCGGAGTGAATACCCTGATAAATTGTAGCATAGGGGTAGGTTGGCGTCAAAGATACCGGTGGCCGGCCGGGCTTTCCGGTCCCGGGGTGGGGCGGATTCCTGAACATTATTGTCAGCCAATGTGTTTATCGTTATAATGCAATTAGTATAAGTTTTGTGTTAAAATAATTTCCGTCACTATAGAAAATGAGGAGGAATCAGAACGTGAAAAACAAGAGCAGAATTGCCGTTGTCATGATGGTCCTGGTGCTGCTTGCCAGCCTGGTGACCGCGGTAGCCGGCTGCGGCAGCAAGACCCCGGACAATCCGGAGATAATTATGGCCAGCACCACGTCTACCAGAGACTCCGGCTTGATGGATGTCCTTATCCCTATATTTGAGGAAGAAACGGGCTATACGATTAAACCCGTGTACGTGGGGACGGGCGCCGCTATCCAAATGGGGCAGGAGGGCAACGCCGATGTTTTACTGGTGCACGCCCCCAGCCTGGAAAAGCCTTTCATGGATGATGGTTACGGCACTAACCGCAAACTGGTTATGCATAACGATTTCATTATCGTGGGGCCGAAGTCCGACCCGGCGGGGATTAAAGGCATGACGGTGGCGACCGATGCCTTGCAGAAAATTGCCGACGCCCATCTCGATTTTTACAGCCGCGGTGATAAGTCCGGCACTGATACTCTGGAAAAAGCGCTCTGGAAGAAGATAGACATCGCCGTAGCGGACAACTCCACTGATAATCCGTCCTGGTATCTTGAAGGCGGCACGGGTACCGGCATGTTGGCACTGCTGCGTATCGCCTCGGAAAAGGACGCCTACACTATTACCGACCGCGCTACCTACCTGGCCAATCAGTCCGTACTGGACTTGGATATCCTGGTCGAAGGCGACCCCGGCCTGCTGAACATCTATCATGTTATCCAGGTCAACCCGGAAAAATTTACCAACGTTAACTCTAAGGGCGCCAAGGCTTTTGTGGACTTTATGATATCCAAGAAAGCCCAGGACGCCATCGGCACGTTCGGCGTGGATAAATACGGCGCCCCGCTGTTTTTCCCGGACGCCGATAAAACGGAAGCCGACCTCGGCAGCTATTAGCATTGTCCTTATGTTACCTCTGGCGATAATGTAGTAAGGTGTTTAGGGCTCCCCGCCGGTTAGTGCGGGGAGCCTTGGTTCTCGTTCATGCATACGATTCTCGAAGGCATTAAAGCGGCTTTCCTGCTATTGATACACGGCGACCCGCAGGTGTTCAGGATAGCTGCTCTCTCCCTGCTGGTTTCCGGGTCGGCCACGGCTATCAGCCTGGTCCTGGGCATACCCCTGGGCAGTATGCTGGGGTTGGCGCGCTTCCCCGGCCGGCGCTTTGTCGCCAGCCTGGTGAATACCGGCATGGGGCTGCCGCCGGTGGTGGTGGGGTTGGTGGTCAGCATTTTCCTCTGGCGCAACGGGCCGCTGGGCGTGCTGCATCTCATGTACACTCCATCGGCCATGATTATCGCTCAAGTCATCATCGCCATGCCGGTGGTGGCGGGTTTCACCATGGCGGCCACGCAGTCGCTCGACCCCAAATTGAAGCTGCAAATAATATCGCTGGGGGCGTCCCGGTTGCAGATGGTCTGGATTCTTCTTAAAGAAGCGCGGCTGCCTCTGCTGGCGGCCATCATGGCGGGGTTCGGGGCGGTTATCTCGGAGGTAGGCGCTTCCATGATGGTTGGCGGTAACATCTTCGGTCAGACGCGGGTACTCACTACCGCTATCGTGGGTGAAAATAGCATGGGTAATTATTCTATCGCCATCGCCTTAAGCATTATTCTTTTGGCGCTGGTTTACCTGGTGAACTTTGTCCTGACCATGGTGCAGCAGAGGTCTAAACCGCGGTGAACCAGGCACAGGCGGGCAAACCCCTTGTTGAAGCCAGGGACCTCACCGTCGTCTACGGCGGGCAGAAGGCGCTGGACGTGCCTTTGTTTCAGATATTTCCCAACGAGGTACTGGGCGTCATCGGCCCTAACGGTTCGGGCAAGACCACCCTGCTCCTCTGCCTGACGCGTTTGATTAAGCCGCAAACTGGCACCGTCTCCTACCGCGGCGTGCCGGTCATTGATAGCAAGTCCGTCTTGCACCTGCACCGCCATCTGGCGGTCGTCTTTCAGGAATCGCTCCTGCTCGATAGCACCGTCCGGGAAAACCTGGTAGTTGGTCTGAAGCTGAGGAAGGTGCCGCCCCCGGAAATCAAAACGAGGACGGAAATGTGGCTGGAGCGGTTCGGCATCGCGGCGCTGGCCAGACGGCAGGCGCGGACGCTTTCCAGCGGCGAGGCGAAGCGTACCAGCCTGGCGCGGGCTTTTTCTTTACAGCCGGAGGTCCTCTACCTTGACGAGCCTTTCACTGCCCTGGACGGCCCCACCCGGCAGGCGCTGCTGGAGGATTTCAAGAGCGTGCTGGGGGAGACCAGGGTTACCACGGTAATCGTCACCCATGACCGCAATGAAGCCCTGGCGCTGACGGACCGGGTGGCGGTGATTATGAAAGGCCATATTGCCCAGATAGGCACGCCGGTAGAGGTGTTCTCTGCTCCGGCCGATGAAGAGATAGCCGGCTTCGTGGAGACGGGGAATATCATCCACGGGGTGGTGGAGACCCAGGACGAGGGGCTGGCGGCGGTACGCGCCGGGGACTTACTTGTCACGGCCTGCACCGAGCTGCTGCCGGGGAGCGCCGTTGTTTTATTGCTGCCTTATGACGATATTACCCTGGAGATACCGTCCCCGGAAACCAAAACTACCAGCGCGCGCAATCGTTTCCCGGGCGTGGTGTTGAAAATGTTCCCCACCGGTTCCCAGGTCAGAGTCACCGTAGATTGCGGCCTTCACCTGACGGCGCTGATAACCAGGAAATCGGCGGAAGAAATGAAGCTGCAAGAGGGGACAAAGGTGGTGGTGGTGGTCAAAGCGGTGTGCATACACGTCATCGAGCGGCATTGACATTCAGCTTCAAAAAATGCTATATTTTTGCTGACTGGTAGCGTAGCTCAGTGGTAGAGCAGGGGACTCATAAGCCCTTGGTCGGTAGTTCAAATCTACCCGCTACCACCATAAACGTAGACGACTAGTTGACTCGGTTTAAGCTCAAAGCTAGAGTAAAGCTGAGAACGACCAGGAAACTAAGCAAAAAATAATACAGGACCGACCGCAATGAAAGGTGAACCATAGTAACAAAGGCATAGGTCTACAAGATTTAGTAGAAGGATTCCTGTTTTCCCTCCAGGCCGAAGGTCGCTCTCCTCAAACACACGACTTTTACTCCAAATACCTAGGTTGTCTTTTAAAGTACTCCAAGGGCCAGTCCTGGCCTGATTCTGTTGACCATCTAGAAGTAAGACACTTTAGAGAATTTCTTACCTGGGTTGCCACAAGAAACTATGAGTATATAGCAGGTAAGAATTCTCGAAGAGTCGTCCAGCCACGAGCCTCAAAAGCCTGGCGCTACTACAAAGCAATCAGGCGACTGTTCAACTGGAGCGTCGAGGAAGGGCTTCTCGAAGGAAACCCCGTCAAAGGACTCCGTTACAAAGTACCTCCGCCACCGCCGATTCAACCCTACAATCTTGAAGAACTCAAGAAGTTCTTGGCTGTTTGCGAACTCGACATTAAAAGCGGGGCGCGTTTTTGCGGTCTGCGCAACAAGGGGATGCTTCTTCTGTTTCTCGATTCGGGATTACGTTCAAGCGAACTGGCATTTCTCAACCTTTCGGATATAGACTTAGAGCAAAGAATGGTTAAAGTAGTTGGTAAAGGTAAGAAAATAGGTATTTGCCCGTTTTCATCGAAGACGGCCAAGGCTATCTGGCTTTACCTTCTGGAGAGAAAAAAACGTACCAAGTGTGACGCCTTATGGGTGACCGAGGAAGGAAAACCATTCACTGTGTGGGGTATCAGTTCGTGGTTCGTTCGTCTGAAGCAACGCGCCGGAGTCAATGGCGCCGGGCGCGTGCATCGTTTGAGACATACAGCCGCGCTTCAATATCTTCGCGGCGCCAAGGACTCGTTCTTGCTTCAGCTGTTTTTGAGGCACGAAGACCTGACGATGAGTCGTCGTTATACTCAAGGATTGAAACAGGAAGAGGCTATAATAGCCCATCGTAATGGAGCCAGCCCCGTGGAAGGGTTAGGCTTAGGCTAAAAGTGCCATTCAGGGGGTGTATTATGGTTATTGAATCGCCATATAAATGCGCGGAATGCTTGGATGGGATACTTTGGCCGCGCGGGGAATGCCCGCAGTGCGGTTCGCGCTTCCGCAAGGAAGGACGGTTAAAACCTGAGGAGCGTAAAAAATGGGAGCAAGAAACGAAGGCTCGGATTTCCTCCAGCGATTTCCAGGGAATGATAGCACTTGCTCGTCAAAGCCTCAGTATTCCCGAGAAAGGGATGCCGCCGGAAGATATGAATGCCCTCCTCTGGGCGGTTCATATTGCTGCCTGGTGCAACTACTGCTGGTCGCTGGAGACTTTTCAGATGCGCATGTTACCCATGAAGGAAGAAAAGGATCGGCTGGAGTATCTCCGCCCGACGCTGGGGAAACTCGCCGAAGTGGTGGCACAGTATACCATGCCTGCGCCACCGCGTGCCCAGTCTGTGGACTGGCTTCTCGGCGCCAAACTCGTAGCGGCTCGCCTGTGCTCTTTTCTGGGGATTGATAACGTCGAGGATATGTTCCTCTACGTTTTATGTCCTGAATCCAGGAAACCGGAGTCGTGGCGATTAAGACAAATCAGACAAGGTAAGGATCCGTTCCGACGGCAGTTCGGCTACTTCGCGCAAGCGCTTTTACCCTTCGGTCAGGATAAAGCTTCAAAGCGTCCGATGAAAGGATACATTGACTCTGCCGCCAAGGCCACTTTCGAGCTTCTACAAAAGAAAACAACCTGGGAAGAATGCCGTAAAGCCTATACCCGTGCCTTTCCGTTCTATATACCCGAGTCTGCAGAAGCTATGCGGGTGAGAGCCGGACGAGCGGCTAAAAAGATCCCTTACAGTGACGTTTTAAAATTTGCTCGCTCTTTCTTCACTCACTGATATACAAAACCCATCTAAATATTCGTTCTTTTCTTAGCCCGGGCATTTGCCCGGGCTTTTTGTTTTCAATCCCCTGACGAGAGTTTTTTTACCGCATAACGGACGTTTTCACACAAAAGTGTTCGGCTATATTACTTGCTGGAATGAGCGGTTTCCTCGTGAAGCGGTAGACAGGAGAGATGAAATGAGTGACGAAGAAGAAATATCTGTAAAGATAGCCGGTAGACGCGGCGGTACAACCACCCGTGACCGTTACGGCAGTGACTTTTACCGGCGTATCGGAAAAATGGGAGGCGAACGCACCCGTGAACTGTATGCGGAATTGTTGAAGGAGTTCGGCAAACAGGGCGGTCGCCCAAGACAGCCTACTCTAGATGAATACATGGGTAAAGAAGCCGGGAAATAAAAGGAGGCGTTGCGGTCGGTCCGCCCGGCTTCTTTACCCAACCCGTTAAACGATTGCAGGGGGTCACCCCCTCCATGGCCTAATAAAGGAGCTGATGGAATAATCGCATAGCTAACTTAAGTATAGTGCCAGATATAAAGCCAGCTATGCTGAATAAGAACTTAAAGACGGATTGGCTATGATAACTACCCTAAATAACCGTTGAAAGGAGAATAATATGACAGACGATGATCAGACTGAAGAAAATCTGAGCCAAGAAGTGGACAAGCTACTGGAAGAAGGGCTGAATCAGAAGGAAATCGAAGCCCGTGGCTATTCGCCTTCCCTGGTTCGACAGCGTATCCGCAAAAGAGTGAAAGCCGGTAAAGAGCCATTCTCTGCGCCATCGCAGAAAGACGGCGGGATCGCCCTTCGGAAAGAGAAAGAGTCGGTGCTGCCGGAGTGGCTGGAAGGAGATGTCGCTGAAATCTTTGATGGCAATCTAAGGGATCGGAAGATATTCATGGCTGGAATGAGTGTCCCGATGATGGGTCTGAGAATGTTCAGTGAGACCGTCAAGCCGCTGACTGACCTTCTATCGACCTGGCAGAAGGGACAAGCGGAAGCGGCCAGAGCCATGCAGGGTAGTGGCTATGAGACTGCTCATTTGGCTGCGCAACAGGTAATATCACAAGTGATGCCGCAGATACTAGGCGCGGTCAAAGACAACTCGGTAGCTGTTTCTCCCAACCCGGTTGGTTCCATGATGGTTCGTACTATTGAGCCATATTTCCAGCAGATGATGGGAAACCTTATGGGTAGCTTTATGCAGTTCGGTCAAAATCCTGGGATGATGCCTGGCATGACACAGCCGGGTTTTGTAACTCCGCAGGGATTCCAACCGAACTCGGCACAGGCAACCAATAAAGCAGAACAGCCAACACCGGGACATAGTTCAAGAGTTCCCGGAGTCGAGCAAGCAAGTAAAAACGAAATAGAGGAGGCATTCGATGATTAACAACTTTCAGGAACAGGCAAGGCAAATGGGAGCTGGCGGGGAGATGCTAATAGACGCTGACCCCGCCAAGGGATTTTTCAGAGTGAAGCTGCGTAATATCCAACCTGTAAATGCTGTCCCCCAGTTCACCAAAGGTATCGTTGAGGCTATATCTTTCTTGGGGAAGTCCATGAACCTGACTGTAAAAGAATATATAGCAGGGGAGGAAGAATCGCACGAATAGTCCACGACTGAAGTCGATTGATTATTGACAGGTAAGATTATCAGTAGTATTATTAGTGTACCATAACTATTATCATTTGAAGGGAGGAAGAAAATGGGAGGGAAAGCGAAGACAGAAAAGATGTCAGTTACATTGCCTAAGGAGCTGGCCGGCGAAATCCGGTCTGTTACGTCCCAAGGAGAGATAAGTTCTTTCTTCACTGAGGCTCTGGAGCATTACCTGGCTTACCGCAAACAGACGATAGCCTTGGAGAAAGGTTTCGGTGCCTGGGGGAATAAAAACCACCCTGACCTTGCCACTCCCGAGGATTCGGCCGCTTATGTCCGCGCTGTCAGAGAGGCAGATAAAGAAAGGTTAACACGGCTGGGAGGTGTTAGTGCAAAGTAGCCGGGTAAAAGGTATATCATGTCTAATAGATACTGATATTGCCATCGATTTTCTGAGAAGGCGCGAATATGCACGAGCGTTACTTAATCGTTGGGCCGGTGAAGGGTTACTGGCAATAAGCACCCTAACCCATCTTGAGATATACCAGGGCATGAAAACCGGAGAAGAAGGAGCGACCAACGTTTTCCTTGACGGACTCGTCTCCGTTGTCGTTGACATACCTATTGCCCGGCAAGCAGGTGGTATGCTGGGAGAACTCCGCTTAAAAGGAACAACGATTGGTATTGCAGATGCCATAATTGCCGCAACTGCCCTCCAGCTTGGAGCTCCGCTATTAACTAATAATGTTGAGCATTATCCGTTTCCCAACTTAAAGGTAATTAGAGGTTTGGGGAATTAGTTAATTGGCTGGTGATTTGAAGCTGCCAACATAAAATATGGGGAGTATATGACATACGAGAAAATCGATACGGCCGATATTAAACACTCGATAGCAAAATATAACAGTTCATTATCTATCCTGATAGTGGTTACAATTGCTATCGCCATAGCTTCTATTTACTTCGGCATCACAATAGCCACTACCTTTACCTGGGGACTACTAGCCTTAATACCGCTGCTCGTTACTTTCCTTTATTTTTCCAGCCAACGTCGAAAGCTGAAATCACTCTTAGAGATACGAAATGACTGGGGTAAACCCATCATGACCAAAGAAAGGGATTTCAAGGCTATAAGGCCCTTATTTGACGACATATCTTCCGATGATAAGAGCAACTATATCGATGAGCAGACCTGGAAAGACCTTAATATGGACCAGCTCTACGCCAAAATCGACCGGACATATACCGACCCCGGTGAAGCCGTCCTCTACCGGATATTAAGGGAACCCCTTTTTGACAAAGAAGAACTGGCGGAAAGAAGCCGGGTAATTCGTTTCTTTCAAAATAGCCGTGAAGCGCGGGAGAGAATCCAGCTTGTTTTTATCCGGCTTGGCCATCAGTTTGTCCATAATGATCTTTTCACTCTACTCTGGAGAGATAAATTCCCCAAAAGCAGGATTAAGCCGTTTTTTACTATATTGGCACTGGCGGCTCTGGTATCGCTCATTATTCCCTTTGTCTTCTGGTCGGCATTTCTGGTGCCGATTCCCGTAGCCGTGTTTATTATCAACCTGCTGATTCATTACTATACCAAACGAAGAAAAGATCTGGAGACCATATCTTTCCCCTATCTTATCAGTTGTATCAAAACGGCTAGAAAACTTTCCTCGGTTACTTATGGAGAAATTAAACCTTATACGAAAAGACTGGAGGAATTATATAAAACCTCACGGGGCATCTTGAAAAAAGCCCGCTTCCTGTTCCCAACAGACCCTAGTTTTACAGACCCGGCAACCGGTTTTTTGTTGGAATATCTGAATATTTTCTTTCTGCTGGAGGTCAGGGCTTTTTACGCTACCACGGATGAGCTAGCCCGCCATATATCAGAGCTACGGGAATTATATCTTACCCTGGGCAAACTGGATGCTATGCAATCGGTGGCATCTTACCGGACCAGTTTATCCACGTATGCTGAGCCTGAATTTATCGAAGAGGGGATTCACTTAGAGGTCAGGGAGGCAAAACAGCCACTGTTAGAAAATCCTGTCCCGGCTTCAATCACTTTTGGCAAAAACGTGGTTATTATCACCGGCTCGAATATGGGAGGGAAATCCACTTTTCTGAGAAACATTGGAAACAACGCACTTATGGCACAAACGATAGCTACCACGGTGACTTCATATTATCGCGGCAGCTTCTTTCGGATTATTTCCTCCATCAGCCGCACCGACGACCTGATTGCCGGTAAGAGCTTCTATTATGTTGAAGCTGAGAGGATATTGAAAACCATTCAGAGCTTCGGTAAGAAGATACCCACCTTATGTATTATTGATGAACTGCTATCCGGCACGAATTCTACCGAGCGGCTCCACGCTTCGGAAGTAATTATTCGCTACCTGGCTACGCAAAACACATTGGCAATGATCGCCACTCATGACCTGGAACTGGCTGATAGGTTGAATGGCGCTTGTGACTTTTACCATTTCACGGATAATGTTGACGAAACTGGGTTGAAATTCGACTACCTGCTTAAACCAGGTATAGCCACAACGCGAAATGCCGTTGCCTTACTCAAATACCTTGGTTATCCCAAGGAAATCACAGAAAAAGCCAGCGAAAAGTACGAGTAATCCTCTATCGAACTTCTTCATAGGTCCCAATCTACTTCTTTGTTACCTCATAATTCAGACCTACAAGAACCAAAGTCTATCCTTCGATGTTCTAAAAAGTCATTCCCACTGTTGAGTTCAGTCAGATCGATTGGGCTTGCCACTCGCATCCTTCTTTGACACCATTTCCCGCATCTTGTACTCTAAGTATGAAATGTACGCGTATTACAAAAGATCGCTATTAAGCATGTGCAACCTTCTGCGTGAAGTGCAGCTAGATCCAATGGGTGAAAAACGTAATTGCCTGCTGCTGCAAGAACAAGTTCTGGCCACTCTGATGCGCATTGAGAACAATATACGCAGACACCGAATCGAGCTTAAAGAAATCCGCAGATACTTGAGTAAGGGCAGAGAGATCTCAATTGATAAATTTGAAGTTCGGCGAGCAAAGGAATCAATCGAATGGCATAGCAGCAGAATCAAAGAATATCAACTTCTTCTGATTACATTTCGGAGCATCGTTGATGGGCTTGCCTTTACTTATCTGGACAAATGGGATATTAAGCAGTTCGCATTAAAAGAGTGCTCAGGTTTCATTTCCGAAAAGTCAGGGTTGAAGTTCGAGCTCAAGATTCTCCACCTGGCGTTTTCATTAAACAATGTTGCCTTGCTAAACGACCTAACCAATTGCCTTCGGCATGGGGATATAACGATTCTGGCGAAAGGTAGGCGGCTGTTCGTGGAGGCTAAGTCAGGTCGTCGAAAGGATGCAAGGGCTCAAAGACAAGAATCTAAGTTAAAGGATATTATGCTCTACCTCAGTTCTGGCAAGTCCAATAAATTCCATGCTATCGGAGATCAAGAGGGAGAGTTCATTCGTGTCCCAATTCACGGTCCTGAGATAAACCATATGGATGATTTAAATTTAATGCTTGTATCAGCACGTAGCAGCCCAGACCAATACAGTATGGTAGAGGTAGAGCCGGGCTTGCACTACCTAGCCACCTATGCAGCTAAGCCGAGAGCGCTAAGCACACTAAGTGATAGGCCCCCGGGATCACTTATTATCTCCTTTGTAAACGAGTTGAAATACAACGGAATGGGATATTATCCCTTCTCGTTATCAATATACGACCCGAAGGATTGGTATGATTTTTACTCAGGCAAACTCATGTTAGTTATTGCCGTTGAAACTAAAGTCATTGAAGATAAGCTCTCTAGCCATGGTATATCGGTCAACATTACAGGGGACTGGGGAACTTACCCAATAACTCTAATAAACAATGACAAAAACGAGGATCCTACTAAAAGCTTGGTTGGAGGCCACTTCTTCGGCAGACTGTTCTACGAATTCCTCAGTCTTGATTGGATGCTAGAAGAGTGGGTCTACCGACGTGATCATGAGATTGATTGACCTACGGCTTAACTAATCAATCCGCTGTCGAGGAAGCTTTCTAAGGGTTAGATTTAGCTGTGTAACAAGTGAGTTTTGAGATATCCTTACTTGACTTGTCATGCCCACGACAACAAAAGAAAACCTATAATCTTGACCTTACCCCATTCTTAGTGCCATCTGCATCTTAGCGTCTTCCGGCTAGTTCTATGAAATCCTGGGGTGCCAAGCCGCCCAATGAGCTATGCGGCCTGACAGTATTATAATCCTTTCGCCAGCT